>NZ_JBYVEB010000034.1:0-29346 GCF_058117085.1 Chryseobacterium sp. CG10_8
ATTTTTAAAACAAAAAAACATGAAAAGATTATTTTTTATTGCAGCTTTAGGAGTTGCTGGGTTAATGAGTGCCTCGAATTTACCAAGTGGTAGTTCTTCTTTAAATTTTAAAGTAGAAGTAAAATCTTCTGTTGGAACGTGTATTGTTAATATTTATAGGAATAATGCGGACGGAAGCAGAACATTGATAAAGTCTGATATTTCTTTGCAGGAATCTCAAGCCGCTTGTGAGATTCATGCTCAAAATGTGTTGCTGCAAGTGAAAAAGGAGTTAAGTAGCTCAGCTCTTAATTAGTAAGTAAGAAATACTAATAATGTTAAATCTAGCTAAATTGCAACCTAAGATTTGCAACTTTTAGCTAAATCAGCCTAGGACGAAAACTGAAGTTATTTTTTTTGGTTGTAAATTGTTTGCACTATTAGAATTTTTTTATAAAACTAGGTACATATTTTGTTGTATTTATCCTCAAATATGTGCCTTTTTATTTTTTTTATAATGAAGAATTTTTGTAATATATTGTTTCTTTTTGTGTTTGCTATTTCTTATTCTCAAGTAATTGACATTGATTATGAGTTTAGTGTATATAATGATTACATGAAACAGACATATGTTTTTCCAGCAAATCTAAAATTCGATACTTTGTCAAAGAAGAAGCTCTACAAAGTGCAGTTTGGTATTCCTGACGAAGTCGGTGACAAGCCTAATGTTTTCAATTCAACTAAGAAACCTACTTATTATCTTTTTTCAAAGCTCAATGATTCTATTTTAATTTTAGAATTAGTGCCAAATGTTGTAGAAAGAGAATATGTTTTTCTTGATAATTATGAAATGAAGTGGAAATTGAATGAAGAAACCAAGACAGTAAAAAATGTTGTCTTGAAGATGGCGGAAACTTTTTTTAGGGGAAGGCATTACACAGCATGGTATGATCCTAAGGTGAAAATTGATGAAGGACCGTGGAAGTTTAAGGGTTTATCGGGGCTTATATATGAAATTTATGATGATAGCAATAAATTTAAATGGATTTTGAAATCTTGGAAGGAAGTGAAAGACCCTATTCTGAACCCTTTTGAAAATTACCAGGGAGAGGTAACATCATTTCAAAAGTATCCTGAACTACGATATGGTCTTACCATAGATCTTAAGAATGAACTGTCAAAGATTCCAAATAATGATATTTTAGAGCAATACAGAGATGGATTAGAAATTAAATTTGAATGGGAGAAATGATTTTTTTAAGGTGTATTCTTTTTCTTACTTTTTTTTGTTCAATTTTCTGCAAATCGCAGAAAACTAAGATTTATTATGAAATTTCTTTCGTTTCAAATATTAATGATACAATAAAAACAAAAGAGCTAAGTATTTTAGAGGTTAATCCAGATTTTGGAACTTCTTATTTTTTTGGACTAGATAAAGAGGGTTTCAATACATCTATATTTAAAGATATTACAAGAAAAGAATTTTATACGTTTCAGCCAATGTATTTTCAAGAGTACAAAACAAGTTATGTCTATAAAGCTAATTGGAAACTGCTTGATAATGTGAAAAACATTTCTGGATTTAGATGTCAAAATGCGAGTTTAGATTTTGGTGGCCGAAAATGGGAGGCATGGTATTGTTCAGAAATACCAATTTTTGATGGTCCATATAAATTCGAGGGTTTACCTGGTTTAATATTGGAAATTTATTCGCTTGATGGGGAATATAGGTTTAATTTTAAGGGTATTGAAAAATCTAGTATATCTACTAATTTGCCGAATGCTTTGTCAGTTAGTAGTGAGTATCTTGCGAAGTTAAAACGAAAATTTATAGAGGATCCTTCAAGCTTTTTCAAATTCAAATTAAATGAGATGAAAGCTCAAAATATAGGAATGTCAGTTACTTTTGATGGTAAAGAGAGTAATAACGAAGATATTGCTAAAAATATCGATGAAAATTTTAAGCGCTGGAGGATGAGTCATAATAATTATATTGAAAAAAATGATGTTTGGGTAAAGTAAGACCAGTAATATTAAAAATCCGCTCTCGAAAGAGAGCGGATTTTTTTATCTTTACTAAAAAAACAATTGAGATATTTTCCATTGTAATTGTGTAGTTTTTTTTGAAAAAAAGGAAGATTAACAGCCAAAAGAATAATTGATGAAGACACGTTTAATTTATTTAGTTTTTATACTAATTTCCTGTTATTTTTTGGGGCAAAGTCCAAAAGTATCATCTGGAAAGTTAATAGAATATCCAGCTTTTCAATCCAAATATATTGGAAAGAGAATGGTGAGGGTCTGGGTACCTGATAGTTACGAAAAAAATCGAAAGTATCAGGTTTTATATGCTAATGATGGACAAATGCTTTGGGATGCTACTACAACTTGGAATAAGCAAGAATGGAGAATTGATGAAACTCTTGGAGAATTAATTCGGACTAACAAGGTAAAACCAACCATAGTGGTCGCTATCGACAATGCAGATGCCAGTCGACACAGCGAGTATTTTCCACAAAAACCTTTTGAAAGCTTGAAGTCATCGACTCAAGACTCGCTTTATCAATTGAATCGTTCGGAGAACCAAAAACTCTTTGCTCAGAAGGTGTATTCAGATCAATATCTAAAGTTTTTGGTAGAAGAATTAAAGCCTTTTATTGATACTCATTATTCAACTTTTAAGGATGCAAAACATACTTTTATCATGGGGAGTTCTATGGGAGGGCTCATCTCAATGTATGCTGCCTGTGAGTATCCAAAAGTTTTTGGTGGAGCAATTTGTCTTTCTACTCATTGGCCTGGAACTTTTTCAGCAAAAGACAATCCCATTCCAAATGCATTTTTTAATTATTTGACTAAGAATTTGCCAAATGCTAAAAGCAGTAAATTCTATTTCGACTACGGGACTGAAACTTTAGATGCACTTTATGAACCATTTCAACTTAAAGTTGATCAAATATTGAAATCCAAAAAGTATAGAAATAAAAATTGGGAAACATTAAAATTCGAAGGCAAAGATCATAGCGAAGCAGCTTGGTCAGAGCGTCTTGCCATTCCACTGACGTGGATGTTGAAGTAACAAAATTATTTTAATCAAATTTTATTCTCAGACTTGTTAAAATTCCAACAAAAAAGCTCGGAAACCATTTTTCCGAGCTTTATATGTAGATCTAACTATTTTGAATGCTTTAAATCCGCAATCTAATTTAATGACGCTTTCAAAAAATTAAGAATACTGCTTTTGATAATATTTCTGATAGTCTCCAGAAGTAACATTATTTAGCCAATCTTCGTTAGATAGGAACCAGTCAATCGTTTTAGAAAGGCCTTCTTCAAAAGTTACGCTTGGTTTCCAACCTAAATCTTGGTTCAGTTTTGTTGCATCAATAGCATATCTTTTATCATGGCCAGGTCTGTCTTTAACAAAAGTGATAAGTTTCAGAGAATAACCTTCTGGTTTGCCAGTTTTTTCGTCAACTTGTTTGATAAGCTCTTTTACCAAATCTATATTTTGCCACTCATTCCAACCGCCGATGTTATAAGTTTGACCAGTTTTTGATTCATGAAAAATTTTGAAAATTGCTTTTGCATGATCAATCACATAAAGCCAATCTCTAGTGTATTTCCCGTCACCATAAATTGGGAGAGGTTTTTCGTTAAGGATATTATGGATACAAAGTGGAATCAATTTTTCAGGGAAATGATTAGGTCCATAATTGTTAGAGCAGTTGGAAATAACAAATGGCAATCCATAGGTGTTACCGTAAGCTCTTACAAAATGGTCCGACGCTGCTTTACTCGCAGAATATGGTGATTTTGGGTCGTAAGAAGTTTCTTCTGTAAAGAAACCCGTTTCTCCTAGTGCTCCATAAACTTCATCTGTAGAAACATGGTAAAACAAGTTAGTTCTAGCTTCATCAGGGAAATTTCCATGAGTATGACCAGGATTTAGAGTCCAAAATTCTTTTGCTAAATTCAAAAGATTAGCTGTGCCGATAACATTAGTATTAATAAAAGCATTAGGGTTTGTAATACTTCTATCAACATGCGACTCTGCCGCTAAATGTACAATGGCATCAGGTTGATGCTTTTCGAATACTTTTCTTAGCTCATCGGCATTGGTAATATCTGCTTTTTCGAAAAAGTAGTTAGGTTCGTTTTCGATGTCAGTAAGATTTTCTAGGTTTCCTGCATAAGTAAGGGCGTCTAGATTAATGATATTAGTTTCAGGCAGATTTTTAACAAATTCTCTAACGACGTGAGAGCCAATAAATCCTGCTCCACCTGTAATAATAATATTTTTCATAAGTATTTATTTCTTTCTTGTTTGGATTTTGAACTTAATCAATTCCCAATTTTAGTTGATTGTTTTTCTGCCAATCGATTTATAATAAAATCCAGTGTTTTTTACTTGCTCTAAAGAGAACATGTTTCTTCCATCAAAGATGACTTTATTTTTCATTTTGGAACCCATCAATTCAAAATTAGGATTCTTGAACTCGCTCCATTCGGTGGCGATAAGTAGGCAATCTGCATCTTCTAAAGCAGAGTACATATTGTTAGTATATTCAATTTTATCTCCAATAATTTTTCTGACATTTTCTTCAGCAATAGTGTCATAAGCTACTACTTTTGCTCCTTTTTGTAGTAACAACTCAATATTATCCAATGAAGAAGCTTCTCTAATGTCGTCTGTATTAGCTTTGAAGGCTAGTCCCCACATTGCAATTTTTTTGCCAGAAATATTTCCTCCAAAATAGTTTTCGATATCGTCGATTAAGATTACTTTCTGTTTTTGATTGATATCTTCGGTTGCTTCTAAAATTTTGAAATCAAAGTTTTCCTGTTTTCCACTTTTGATTAGAGCTTTCACATCCTTAGGGAAACAGCTTCCGCCATATCCAATCCCTGGAAACAAGAAACGATGTCCAATTCTATCGTCACTTCCCATACCGAGTCTTACTTTGTCAACATCGGCTCCAACTTTCTCACAATAATTTGCAATTTCATTCATGAAAGTGATTTTCACTGCAAGGAAAGAGTTAGAAGCATATTTCGTAAGTTCTGATGATTTTTCATCCATAAAAATAATAGGAACACCAGTATTGGTGAATGGCTGATAAATTTTAGCCATAATGTTTTTTGCCTTTTCCGAACCACATCCAACAACTACTCTTGCCGGATTCATAGAATCTTCAACAGCAAATCCCTCTCTCAAAAACTCAGGATTAGATACTACATCAAAGGGAAGTTGCGTCTTAGCAGAAATAACTTCACTTACTCTATCAGCAGTTCCCACGGGAACTGTAGATTTGTTAACGACAACTTTGTAGCCGGTCATCATTTCTCCAATATCATTGGCCACTTTAAGAACATATGATAAATCTGCTGAACCATCTTCTCCAGGCGGAGTAGGTAAAGCAAGATATATTACCTCACATTGGTCAAGAGCTTCTTTAAGATTAGTTGTGAAAAATAATCTATTGGCTTGTATGTTTCGATGAAACATTTCTTCTAGCCCTGGTTCGTAGATAGGAACAATTCCCTGCTTCATTTTTTCTACCTTTTCGGCATCGATATCTACACAAAATACTGAATTGCCTAGCTCTGCTAAAGTCGTTCCGGTAACTAAGCCGACATAACCTGTACCAACTATTGTTATATTCATCTGGTTTTGATAAAATTTTTGCAAATTTAAGTTATTTATTTAATTCTTTAGATTTAAGTTTAGTCATTCTCTTTGTATTAGAGAATCAAGTATTTGCTCACAAAAAAGAAAATGCGTATATTTGCAACGGATTAACGGAAATGATATGGAAAGGCCTTCGAAAGAATGCCTTTTTTCGTAACTCCAATTTAGATTTTATAAAAATGCTGAAAGATAAAGTAGAACAGTTGCTTGCGGCTTTTTTCGAGAACAGGAAGGAGCTTTTTTTGGTGGATTTGAAGGTGTCCGCTGGTAATGATATCACGGTAATTATTGATGGAGATCAGTCGGTTTCTTTGCAAGATTGCCTTGATGCTAGTCGCGCAGTTGAGAATAATCTGGATAGAGAAGAGGAAGATTTTTCTTTACAAGTGATGTCTCCGGGATTAAGTGAGCCCTTGAAATTGGCAAGACAATATGGTAAAAACGTTGGAAGAGATTTAGAAATTATGCTCAAAGACGATACAATGGTAATAGGAGAATTAGCTGATGTCAACGAAACGGGTGTTGTATTGGTGATGCGCTACAGAAAGCCAAAAGAAGTAGGCAAAGGAAAAGTGGATGTAACAGAAGAGAGGATAATCTCTTTTGACGATATAAAAAGAACATTAGTACAAGTAAAATTTTAATAACAAGATGAAAATGGATGGCAATCATTCATTACTAATCATTTATCATTAATATAAGATATGGATAGTTTAGCGTTGATTGAAGCGTTTGGCGATTTTAAAGACGAAAAAAGCATCAGTAAGATTGATTTAATGGCGATTATAGAAGATTCGCTTAAAACCTTATTGAGAAAGAGATTTGATTCTGATGATCACTTTGATGTTATTGTTAATCCTGATAAAGGGGATTTCCAAATATTTTTGAATAAAACCATCGTAGAAGACGAGATGTCAGAAGATGATGATTTAGAAATCGAAATTACTGAAGCAAAGAAAATTGATCCAACTTTTGAAGTTGGTGAAGAGTACACTGTCGAGATCCCAATTGCTCAATTAGGAAGGAGAAGTATCCTTACTTTGAAGCAAATCCTGGCAACTAAGCTTCAAGAGCATAATAACGCTGCATTATACGAACAATTCCATGACAGAATTGGAGAGTTAGTTATTGGAGAAGTGCATCACATCAGAAAGCAACATGCAATCTTATTGGATGACGAAGGAAACGAATTTATTTTACCAAAAGAAAACCAAATTCCTTCTGACTTCTTCAAAAAGGGAGAAAACGTGAGAGCGATCATTGAAAAAGTTGATTTTAAAGGTTCTAAACCTCAAATCATCATTTCGAGAACGTCACCTGTTTTCTTAGAAAAACTTTTAGAATTTGAAATCCCAGAAATTCAAGATGGGACTATTATTCTGAAGAAGGTAGTAAGAATCCCTGGAGAAAAGGCAAAAATTGCTGTAGATGCATTTGATGACAGGATCGACCCTGTTGGAGCATGTGTTGGAGTAAAAGGTGCTAGAATCCACGGTGTTGTAAGAGAACTTAGAAACGAGAATATTGATGTTATCCAGTGGTCAAAGAATTCTGAAATTTTGGTAAAAAGAGCTTTGGGTAATGTTACAATCAATAAGATAGAACTTAATCAGGACGAAAATTACGCATTGGTGTACACTCCTGTAGATGAGATTTCTAAAGTTATTGGTAAGCAAGGTCAAAATATACGTTTGGCTTCACGACTTTCCGGCTTCGAAATCGATGTTTATAGAGAAACCAATGAAGACGACGATGTAGAATTGGCAGAATTTGATGATGAAATCGAAGCATGGATTATCAAAGAATTCCAAAAAGTAGGACTTAATACAGCAAGAAGCGTATTAGAGAAAGATACCGACGCACTTCTTAAAATGGTAGATTTGGAAGAAGAACAAATCGAAGAGGTGAAGTCAATTTTGAAAGAAGAGTTAGAAGGATAAGCACAACAGGACTCCTCTTTTGAACCTAAACAAAAATTTAAGCACTAAAGTAAATTATTTACATGCCAAAAAAAATAAGATTAATAAAAGCCGCAAAGGAATTTAATATTACAATGTCCAGGGTGGTGGAGTTTCTCCAGTCCAAAGGATTTGCAGTGGAAGAAAATCCCAATGCACAGTTAGAAGAAGTGGCTTATTCTGCTTTGGAGAGTGAGTTTGCGCTAGATAGCAAGCAAAGAAAAGCCTCTCATGAAGTAGTCATTACAAAAATTCCTGAAGAAAACTTGGTCATCGAAGAGAAGCAGGAGCCTCAAGTTATTAAGGCAAAAGCTGACATTCCTGAGACTAGGATTTTGGGTAAAATAGATTTAGGCGTTCAGAGTCCGCCTAAAGCAGAACCAGAGGTAGTTGTAGAACCAGAGGTTATTGTAGAAAAGGCTCCCGAAGTTAAAGAGGTCAAAGAGGTTGTTGAGCCAAAGCCAAAACAAGAATTTAAAGTTTTGGATAAAATCGAACTCCCTCATAGAGAAGATAGAAGGAAAAAACCTGTCGAAGAAAAGCCTGCGGAAGTGGTTGCACCTGTTGCCCCAATTGAACCAGTTGCCCCTGCTGTTGTAGAGGAGGTTAAAAAAGAAGAGCCTAAAGTAGAAGCACCAGCAGCGACACCTTCTGCAAATCCAGACAAAATTGAGACTGCTTACAAGAAATTGGAAGGTCCAAAAATTTTGAAAGAGAAAGTTGACCTTTCTAAGTTTGAAGAAAAACCTAAAGGCAACAAGAAGAAGAAGAGAAAAAGAATTGAGAAGCCTGCAACTCCAGGAACTGGTACCGCTACTACAACTGGTGGACAGAACAATAATAATCAAAACAGAGGACCAGGCGCTGGCAATAACAACAGACCAGGTAACAACAATAACCAAGCTGGAGCTCGAGGAAAGAAACCAGGTAGAAGAGGCGAAAGAGTAATGCCTGTAGAG
Source organism: Chryseobacterium sp. CG10_8 (assembly GCF_058117085.1). Lineage (NCBI taxonomy): Bacteria > Pseudomonadati > Bacteroidota > Flavobacteriia > Flavobacteriales > Weeksellaceae > Chryseobacterium > Chryseobacterium sp. CG10_8. The sequence continues at coordinate 8,589 of NZ_JBYVEB010000034.1, forward strand.
CTTACCGATGAGCAGGTTAAAAATCAAATTAAAGAAACTTTGGAAAAACTAACCAATAAAGGTGGTAAATCCAAAGCATCTAAATATAGAAGAGAGAAAAGGTCTTATAGAAGAGAGCAAGACGAGTTACAACAAGAATTAGAAGCAAGAGATACAACTCTTAAAGTAACTGAGTTTATTACTGTCGGTGAATTGGCGAGCTTAATGGACGTTAATGCGACGGAAGTTATTTCAGCTTGTTTCTCACTTGGTGTAATGGTAACCATGAATCAGCGTTTGGAAGCAGATACTTTAACATTGGTTGCTGATGAATTTGGTTATAAAATCGAATTCTCTGATGCTGATATTGATGAAGAAACCACTCAGGAAGAACCAGATACCGAAGAGAGTTTATTGCCTAGAGCACCGATTGTTACCGTAATGGGACACGTTGACCACGGTAAGACCTCTTTATTGGATTACATTCGTAAGACCAACGTAATTGCTGGAGAGTCTGGAGGAATCACGCAGCATATTGGTGCGTATAATGTGAAATTGGAAAACGGTCAAAGAATTACATTCTTAGATACACCAGGGCACGAAGCCTTTACAGCGATGAGAGCGAGAGGGGCACAAGTAACCGATATTGTAATTATTGTAATTGCTGCGGACGACGATGTGATGCCACAAACCAAAGAAGCGATTTCTCACGCACAAGCAGCGGGAGTTCCAATGATTATTGCTTTGAATAAGGTTGATAAACCAAACTCCAATCCAGATAATATTCGTCAACAACTTTCTGGGATGAATATCTTAGTAGAAGAATGGGGAGGTAATGTTCAGTCTCAAGAAATTTCTGCTAAGTTTGGTAATAATATGGATGCGCTACTTGATAAAGTATTGCTTCAAGCCGAATTATTAGAATTAAAAGCTAATCCTAATAAGAGCGCTCAAGGTGTTGTTATTGAAGCTTCTTTAGATAAAGGAAGAGGATATGTTTCAACGATTTTGATTCAGAGTGGCACTTTGAAAGTTGGAGATTACGTACTTGCTGGTAAAAATCACGGTAAAGTTAAAGCAATGTTGGACGAAAGAGGTCGTAACCTTGAGTCCGCTGGACCATCTGTGCCAGTAACAATTTTAGGTTTAGACGGAGCACCAACAGCGGGAGACAGATTTAGAGTTTACGTTGATGAAAGCGAAGCTAAATCAATTGCGAACAAGCGCGAACAATTACAACGTGAATTATCCATCAGAACCAAGAAACACCTTACTCTGGTTGAATTAGGAAGAAGAATTGCACTTGGAGACTTCAAAGAATTGAATATTATCCTGAAAGGAGACGTGGATGGATCTGTAGAGGCGCTTTCTGATCAGTTGCAAAGATTATCTACAGAGGAAATCAGCATTAATATACTTCACAAAGGAGTTGGGCCAATTACTGAATCCGATGTTAACTTAGCTGCTGCATCCGACGCAATTATTATTGGCTTTAATGTAAGAGCTGGTGCTAATGCAAAAGACTTAGCTGATAGAGAAGAAATTGAGATTAGAACATACTCTGTTATCTATGCTGCAATTGAAGAGGTTAAAGAAGCGATGGAAGGAATGTTGTCACCAGAAATCAAAGAACAAGTAATTGGTAACGTGGAAATCCGTGAGATCTTTAAGATTTCTAAAGTTGGCACGATTGCTGGATGTATGGTTTTATCTGGCAAGATTACAAGAAACTCTAAAATTAGGTTGCTAAGAGACGGAATTGTCAAGCATGATGGAGTCTTAGAATCATTGAAGAGATTCAAAGACGATGTTAAAGAAGTAACCAAAGGATACGAATGTGGATTGAATATCAAAGGCTACAATGATATTGAAGTTGGAGATATTTTAGAAGTCTATGAAGAAGTGGCAGTTAAGAAGAAATTGAAGTAAGAAAAAGTTAACGCTACATAAACGCCTTACTACAAGCGTATACAACTAATAACCTTGTTAAGATATCTTAATTTCAGTTAAGATTCTTGACAAGGTTTTATTTTTTTTTAGTTTATTTGCAAAAGAATAACAAAAAATACTTATATTAAACAACCAAATTTTTTACAATAATAAATATGAATAGAAAAATATTACTTTTAGGAATACTTATTCCTTTTTTGAGTTTTTCGCAAACCGACAAAGAGAGAGCAGAGATCGCAAGTCACTCTGATAAACAAGCAAATGCGATTTTGGCACAGGAGTTACAGATTCAGGAGCAAGCTAGAAAGGAAAGATTAGCTAATTATCTTCAGGCAAATCCTGGATTTAATCCAATCATTAAAGACGATGAAACAGGAAAAGAGGAGGTAGTGGATATTTTGCCAAATGGCGAAAAAAAAATTCTTAAGACCTATAATAGTGGTGCTGCTACCACAGCCCGTGCAAAAGCATTGTATAATGGTGGAAGTTTAGGAATTAATGTACAAGGACAAAACATGATTGTTGGTGTTTGGGATGGAGGAACAGTAAGAAGTACTCATCAGGAGTTTATGGTAGGAGGAGTCTCTAAAGTGACCAATGGAGATGGGGCTGCAGTTGCAGATCATTCTACGCATGTTGGTGGTACCATTGCCGCACAAGGTATTGTAAGTAGTGTAAGAGGGTTGGCATTTAATTCTTCTCTTAAATCTTTTGACTGGAACGATGATGTAAATGAGATGATTACAGAAGCGCAGGGGGGGATGTTGGTGTCTAATCACTCATACGGGCCTAGTCTTACTGTTGCAGGGCAACTGTGGTTGCTTGGAGCTTATACTTCTGATGTTAAGACGATGGATACATTTTGTTTTAATAATCCGTATTATCTTCCAGTGATAGCGGCAGGTAATAGCAGAAACGATACGACAGTTCCATATTCTACTCAAATGTCTACAAAAGGAGGTTATGACCAAATTGCTGGGGAGGCTTTAGCTAAAAACACATTAGCAGTCGCTGCTATTGAGCAAGTTGATAGTTATGTTGACAGTAGTAGTGTTACAATGTCGTCTTTTAGTAGTTGGGGGCCATCAGATGATGGAAGAATTAAACCAGAAATTGCAATGAAAGGTGTTTCAGTAAGGTCGACGGGTAGCGCATCAGATACAACAGTAAGATATGATAACGGAACATCAATGGCTGCTCCTGGAATTTCAGGTGTGGTAGCTTTATTACAGCAGTACTACAATTCTTTGTATTCGTTTTACATGAGGTCAGCTACTGTAAAAGGATTGATTCTGCATACCGCCGATGAGGCAGGTGAGTATCCTGGTCCAGATTATAAATTTGGCTGGGGCTTGGTTAATGCGACAAAAGCTGCAGTTGCTATTAGAGACAAGAATTTAACAAGTAATGGTAGTGTAATTCAAGAGTTAAGTTTGTCATCAGGGTCAACGTTTACTAAAACAATATCCTCGACGTCTACTACTCCGTTGAAAGTGTCAATTTCATGGACTGATCCCGCTAGCGCAACTTTCAATTCTGGTAATGTCGATCCTACAACAAAGTATTTGGTTAATGATCTTGACGTAAAAGTAACATCGTCTTCGGGAACAATTTACTATCCTTGGAAGTTGCAAGGCATGTCTGCTCCATATGATCTTGCTTCTAACTCCTCGACAAATGATGTTGATAATTTTGAAAGAGTTGACATTAATAATCCTACAGGAACTTATACTATTACAGTTACGCATAAAGGGACTTTGTCAAGTGGGAGCCAAAATTATACATTAATAGTAACTGGCGGCGATTTAACAACCCTTGGTGTTAATGACCTTGATAGAAATCATGCATCACTTAGTATATATCCTATACCAACTAAAGGTACCCTGTTCGTTGATAATGCAAATGATTTGAATAACGAGGTAATTATCTTGGATATGTCTGGACGTGAAGTTAGCAAGGTAATTATTAAAAACGGAGCGATTGATGTTAAGGGTCTTAAGACTGGAAATTATATGCTAATTTTTACAGATCAAGATAACAACAAGATATCGACAAAGTTCACAAAAGAATAATCAAAAGGGAAGCTTGAATCAATAATTTTTTTGCTATTGCATATGTTAAAAATAATTAACATATTTGCAATGGTAACAGTAAAAATATTAAAAAATAGTTAATATGAATGTGAAATTACGAGTATTTAGTGCAGGTGTCCTCTTCTTTATAGGAGCGCAGTCACTTGTGGCACAGCAAAAACCAAGGGATACTACAAAAATCCAAGAGGTTATCATTGTTAACACAGGTTACACCAAGGTAAAAAAAGATCGAGTCTCGGGATCAATTGGCTCTTTGAAAGCGGAGGATATTGAAGATACTCCTGCGGCAACCTTGCAGCAATCTATGGTAGGGAAACTTGCGGGTGTTGATATTTCTTTTGGATCTGGTGCGCCAGGATCTAGCAAGTTTAGCGTAGATATTAGAGGAACTCAAAGTATTAATGGTACCGTAGATCCTCTTTATGTTGTGGATGGTATTCCGATTTCTGCTGGAGCATTTCAATTGTTGGATCAAAATAGTTTTGAAACAGTTGACTTTGTAAAAGACTTTGGTACTACCGCTCAATATGGTGCTTCTGGGGGAGGGGGAGTTGTGTTGATTACAACCAAAAAAGGAAGAAACAGAAGTAAGGCTTTGATAAGTTACAATGGGCAGACTGGGGTTTCAACAAGAGCTAAAGATAAAGTAACTCTTATGAACTCTGAGCAATGGAATACGTGGAGAAGAACGATGGGGTTAACAAATCCTTATACAGGAGATGCATATACGGATGAGTCTATTGCTGAGCTAGCAAAGACCAATACTAACTGGAAAGATCTTATGTTTAGAGATGCTATGTTTACGCAGCACAATTTAGAAGTTAGTGGTGGCTCTAGTGATATGACTTATTATACAAATTTGGGGTATTATAATCAAGATGGTATTATACAAGGATCTGGTTTTCAGAGGGTATCTGGCGTGTTGAATCTTAGTGCTACTGTAAGCCCTAAGTTTTCCATTACATTTAATAACAATATCACCTATGGTGTTAGAAGTGGTGTGACTCAAGAAAATGCTATCAATCTTAATAATCCGATTGTTGCATTATATTTGGCACCACCTAGTGATACTCCTTATCTTTCAAATGGTGCTTATAATACAGGTCCTGGAAAAGTTGGAGGAAATGCGTTGGAAACTATGAATACTAGAGTAAATCGATCAAAAGCTTTTAGAATTGTTTCTGGTTTAACTGGGGTATATAAGTTTACTGAGAATTTGTCCGCTAAACAAACTATTGGGGTTGACTTCAGAAATACAAACGGAGAAACTTACACTAATCCAGATACTTATTTAGGATCAATAACAACTCCAGGTAATTCTGGAGCAATTGGTAGGTCTAATGGTCAAGTTTCCTCGATTACAAGCGATACTTCACTAAGTTATACGAAGAATTTTGGAGGCAGACATGATTTTAATGCACTTGGATTGTATGAGTATTATGGAAAGTTTATTGAATCTTTTGGCTATACAGGGTATGGATTAAATAATCTTTATCATAATAGTCCTGCTGGAATACTCATTTCAGCAAATACAATACCAGCAGTTTCAGGTGGATCTACAAATTATCACAGATTAGCTTTTGTTGGAGTTGTTAATTATGCTTTTGATGATAAGTATAGTGTTAACGCTTCGGTTCGTAGAGAGAGCGCATCAAGCTTTGGAGAAAACTACAAATGGGGTACTTTCTGGGGAGCAGGATTTGCTTGGCAATTACATAAGGAAAACTTTATGAAAGGATTGACTTTTGTTGATCTTTTGAAACCAAGAATTTCTTACGGTGAAGTAGGCAATCCTCAAGATCCAGAGTATAATAGCCCTTATTTGACATCTAAAAACTATGCTAGTGATAGTTATAATAATGAAACAACTTTGTACCCTTCTTCTCCAGGGAATCCTGATTTCAAATGGGAAGTTGGTAGGGAAATTACAGGAGGTATAGATTTTGCTTTCTTCAAGAATCGTATTTCTGGTTCAGTGGATTATTTTAGAAGAAAAACCACAGATCTTTACATTACTAAATCACTTTCTGGAACTACTGGATTTAGTAGTATTACTAATTATAATGGAGGAGAAATGGAGAATAAGGGACTAGAAGTGCAGTTAAATTTCGGAGTGATTAAAAGTAACGATTTTAAATGGAACTTGTTTGGAAACTTTACCAATGTGAAGAATGAAATTTTGTCCTTAGGTGATGTAACTGAGTATGAATCGGGTACTTCTATTATTAAGGTAGGATTACCTTACGGAAGTCACTACATGGTCGGTTGGGCAGGTGTTGATGCTTCTAATGGGCAGCCTTTATATTATGATATAAACGGAAATATAACAAATGTATATTCTGATTCTAATGCTACTGCAAACTGGGGTTCTTACAAACCAGAGATTTATGGAGGTTTTGGTACTGAAGTTCAATATAAGGGAGTTAGCTTGAATGCTAATTTCAGATATAAGGCAAAGTATTTCAGATTTAATAATGAATCTTATTTCTTGGAAAATCCAAATTTCTCACAATATAACCAGTCAACTAATATGCTTAATATGTGGACTACTCCTGGTCAGATAACTGAAGTTCAAGGTGCTGCATTTCCAAGACAGTTTAGTTCTAAGGATATTGAGGATGCATCTTTCCTACGATTGCAAGAAGTTAGACTTAATTATCGAGTACCAAAACATGTGTTAGGTGATTTCTTGTCAAGTATTGATATTTTTGTGATTGCAAATAATCTTTATACTTGGACAAAATGGACAGGTCTAGATCCAGATGATGATAATAATATTGGACAATATGAATATCCTTTGTCTCGAACAATTACTTTTGGGGCTAGAATTAATTTTTAATTTCAATAAAATAAATATAAAAATATGAACAAATTAAAATATTTAATATTTTCTTCGATAGCTTTGTTTTTAATTGGATGTACAGATTTGATCCATGATGATTTAGATCCAGATTCTGTTATTGAAGAGAATGTTTTCAAAACGGTTGATAATGCGCAGAAAGTAGTTCTGTCTGCATATTCAGGTATGCCGCTAAATGCTAGTATATATGCACAAGCTTTGATGACGGATGAATTACATTTTTCTTCTCAAAACAATGGGCAAGGTAAGGAAGTTCATTCTTGGACTTTTACAAGTGGTACAGGAGAGTTTGCAAGTGTTTGGTATGGGGCTTATGGTTCAATTCTTAGTGCAAACAAGTATTTATTGAATTTTGATCAAATTAGTACGGTTACTGCAGATGATGTTGAATTAAAAAATCAGTTGAAAGGTGAGGCCCTTGCTCTTAGAGCGTTTAATCATTTTTTACTAGTCAGATCTTTTTCTCCCAAGTATAATGCATCTGCAATGGGTATTCCTTATGTTGTAGGAGATGATATTTATGCAACGCCAGCGAGGCCGACAATGGCTGCTACTTATCAGGCTATTATGGATGATGCAAATGCAGCTTATCCATTATTGGAAAATCAAACATCAAAAACAAGATTTACACAAGCTGCTGTTAGAGCGATGCAAGCTTACATTGCGTTAGAAATGGGTGACTTTAGTTCTGCAATTACATATGCTGACGCTGCTTTGGCTTTTAATAATACGTTAGCAAGTAATATAGCGCAAAATCAGGCAATTTGGACAGATACTAATACAGATGAGTTGTATTTTTATCAAGTAAATGTGGTAGGTTCAGCCTCTGCTGCTCCTGGTAAACTTTTTACTACTGATTTGCCTTCTAATGGGGGATTAATATATTGGAATCCTGGAGTTACGCTTTATAGTAAATTTGCTGCTACTGATTATCGAAGAACAAGATATTTTGCTGGTACAGCTTCTTCACCATATTCTAACTTTATTGTAAATAAATATCCTGGAGTTAGTGGTAATTATGGTATTAACAATATTAAGATTTTTAGAGTAGCTGATATGAGGCTAGTCAAAGCAGAGGCTTATGCTAGAATGTCAACTCCAGATTTGTCAAATTCATATGATCAATATAGACTGGTTAGAACAGCACGTAATGCAGGGACATCCACAGTTTTTACAAGTGCTTCAGATGCTTTAGCTAAGGTTTTGGAGGAGAGATGGAAAGAATTTGCATGGGAAGGATCTAGACTGTTTGATTTAAAGCGAAATGGGATGTTGATTACAAGAATGGGGGATGACATATATTCCCTTAACCCAGTAGCGACGTTATCAGATATCAATCGATATACCTATCCTATTCCAACTTCAGAGGTTCAAGCTAATCCGAATATGGTGCAAAATGCAGGTTATTAATTTTAATAAAAAATTTTGATTATGAAAAATTTAATTATGTTAGTGTTAGGCTTAATGGTAGCTGTGGGTTGCTCAGATGTAGATCCTGCTTACTATGATGGTGAGTCAATGCTTAACTTTAATAAGGGAACGACGGGTTCCAGTTTAGTAATTGCTGGGACAGGCTATACAGATAAAGTTATTGATTACGGTGTAATTAAGGCTGTTACAGATTCACATGATGTACAGTTGGTTTTTGATGCAGCTAATTCTACGGCTGTTCAAGGGGTTGATTTTCAAATTTTAGATGGAAGCGACCAACTTACAAGCGGAGAGGTTGCTGGAGAGTTTATTGTGCGTATTTTGGAAACAGGAATGTCTGTGGTGCCAAAGACAGCTGTATTTACTTTGAAATCTTCAACATTACCTTCAGCAATGTTTGATCAGACTTATACCTTGTCAATGGCATTGACTTGCCCTGTGACTTCTTTTGTAGGTGACTTTAGGGCAAAAGTGCAATTTTTTAGTTATGCACAATGGGATCAACCTATTTTGCAGGGAACAACAACGTCTACAGTTACAACAATTGTATTAGATGATTATTTTGAAGTAGGCTATGACATAGTATTGTATTATGACAAAAGCACTGGTTATGTTTGGACTGAAGGGGCGAAACAAGCTACAGGATATGTTAGTGCGACTTATGGTATGGTTTATTTTGAGATAGATCCACCGGCTGATGCTGAGTATGCTTCACAATTAGACATGTGTGCTAGGACAATGACATTAAGACCATATATGTCAGTTTCTGCTGGTTACTTTGATGGGATGCCCGCGTCATCTGGAGGTCCGTCAGGAGTGCAACCATTCACAGATACCTTTGTTGGATTATAAAAGGGTTAAAGGAAATAAAAATCCCCGCAATTTGCGGGGATTTTTTTTGGCTTTATTTTATTACTTTTGCGTATTCAATTTCAATACATGAAGAATTATGTTTTTTTGTTTCTATTATTCGTTCTTAGCCTTAATGCGCAGGAGCGTAAAAGAATGGATGCTCCGAAACAAAAGAGTCCAGATGATTCCATCGTTGTAGATTCTGGAAAGCAGGATTCGTTACAGATTTTTAAGCCTACCATCTACGATTATCAGTTTCAAAAACATTTTGGAGAGAAAAGGATTCTTGATACGACGCTTTCTAAAGAAAAAACATACGTCTATTCGCAGTACAACAACAGAGATAATTTTGGTAAGATACAGTTTGCTAATATTGGTTCTGGATTTAATCCGTTGGTCTATGAGCGTAATGCGGAGCAAAACCTTAGTCTTCTCCCATCCAATAAATCTTACGGTATTATAGGTGCTGCTGATGTCATCTATTACGACGTAAAGACCCCTTCAACACTTTTTACCTATCATAATGGTGTCAATAATGGAGCTGCACTCAAGTCTGTCTATACTCAAAATATTGGTAAACGTTTTAATTTTTCGGTAGAGTATATGGGGTTGAGATCAGAAGGTTTTTACAAAAATTCTCTTGCTGCTAATAATAATACTATATTTACTGGTCATTATACTTCTAAGAATTCTAAATACGAACTTTTTGCGCATTATCTTAATCAGAATGTTAATAATGAGGAGAATGGAGGTATTACGGATTTAAATGTGTTTTTATATGGCAGTGACACCGCTGGTAATCCAGAAAATTTGGACGTTAATCTAGAGAATTCTAGTACCACTTTCGGTTATCGCAGATATTTTTTGATTCATCAATACGCACCTTTTAATTCTGAGAAATATCCGTTCAAAATTAGACATCAGATCTCACATCAGGGTAACAAATACTATTTTAAGCAAACAGGTTTAGAATCTTATTACTACGATTCAGCAAGTGATTTGGTTTCCGGGTATTTGTTAACCACTGGAAAATATTCTAAAAATTTCAGTAATATTTTTTCTTTGGTTTTTGATAAGAAAGAATTTAAGCTAGATGCTGGTTTACGATACCAGATGCTTTCTTATGGAGTGTATGACGGTGTTGATGTAGATAATATCTATATCCCAAGTAAAGTCAAAGAAAATCGATTGGGAGCAGTAGGTAATTTGGAAATGAAACTTTTTGGAAAATTTCAATTAAAATCTCATCTTGAATTCTCCAATGGAAGCAAATTTGGTAGCTTTCTACAATCGGACAATGTCGTCGATTTCGAACCGATTAAAGATTACAAACTTCAGGTGAAAGCCAATTTTCAAACAGTTGCACCAAGCATTAATTATATAATTAATTCGTCTGCATACAAGGATCTAAATTACTATTTTACAGATTACAAAAATCAGTCGATTACAGAATTGGGTGGGACTATTTCTTTGAAGTGGTTTGATACTAGTATTTTTGCTAATTATTTTAGGATTGATAATTACACCTATTTTGGGCAAGATCAAAAGCCTTATCAAAGTGGAAACTCCGTAAATGTTTCGCAAATAGGGGGTGATGCAACCTTCAATTACAAGAAATTTTACCTAAATACCCGAATGTTGTTTCAGAATACTTTGACTGAGAAATCACTATATCCAGCTCCCCAATTTGTGGGTCGTGCCAATATCTATTATCAGAGAAAGGCATTTAAGAATGCGGCAGAGATCCAGACAGGATTTAAAGGATATTATTTTTCTAAATTTGATTCGCGTGAATACTCTCCAGTACTCAATGAATATATTTTACCAGGAAGTTCTAGTTATGCAATTGGAGGGAAGCCAGTGATTGATGTCTACTTTAATATGAAGGTTAAGAGGATGTTTTTCTATATCGAAGGACAGCATCTAACTGAACTTTTCAAACAAAATAAAGTTTATACGTTTCCATATTATCCCTTGTACGATTTTCGTTTAAATGTAGGCATTGTGTGGTACCTAATTAGTTAATACGACTTTGAAAGTTTTAGAAAAAATACCATTCACTTCAATTGATTCCATCCCGGGATTGATTAAGGATTTTTTGAATCAAAAAATTGAGGGTTTTGAGACTCAAACTTTTTCGATTCCGCATTTTGCGATGCAGATAGAAAAGAAGAGGGAAAGCTTTAAGCAAGATCAACGGAATTTACTACAAAGCGTGTTGAAGGAGCAACATTCTGCGCTCTATATTTCTGAAAAGCAGCAGCAAAATATTAACTTTCTTACAGAAGGCAATACCTTTTCCGTTACCACGGGACATCAGTTGAATCTTTTTACGGGGCCAGTTTTTTTTATTTATAAAATTTTGCAGACCATCAAAACGACTGAGTTTATGAAGTCGCATTTTTCCAATAATCATTTTGTTCCAGTTTTTTGGATGGCGTCAGAAGATCATGATTTTGAGGAAATTAATCATTTTAAAACAAAAGAGCATCATTACGAATTGCAAGCAAAATCTGGTAAGCCCGTAGGTGAAATAGTGATCGAGGATGACAATTTTATTTCTCGTTTTACCGAAGATTTCAAAGATTTCACGTTTGGAACCGAGTTAATCAAAATGATGCAGGAAGCTTATCAAAAAGGGAATACACTTTCACAAGCAACCAGAATCCTTGTTAATCGATTGTTTTCTGATGATGGGCTCTTGATTTTGGATGGTAATGACTCTCGATTGAAGGCTCAGATGAAGGATATCTTTCATGAGGAATTACTTGATCATTCGCTTCAAAAATATACTCAATCCGAAGTTGATAAACTAAGGAAACGTTATAGCAAAGTTCAGGTTAATCCCAGAGTGATTAATCTATTTTACCTAGATGGTAACCGAAATCGAATAGATGAGAAAGGTTCGGATTTTCAATTGATGGAGGACGGAAAGGTAATTTCCCGTGAAGAAATACTTCGTCAATTAGACTCTCATCCAGAAAGATTCAGTCCTAATGCTTTGATGAGGCCAATTTATCAAGAGAGGATTTTGCCAAACCTTGCTTATATTGGTGGTAACGCTGAGGTGATGTACTGGTTGGAGCTTAAAGATTATTTTGGACATTTGGAGATTCCTTTTCCGATTTTGATTCCACGAAATTCAATGCTTTTTTTAGATTCTAAAACGGTAAATAAAGCAGAAAAACTTGGACTAACGATTCAGGACTTCTTTCGAAATTTCGCAGAGGTTTCTAAGAGTAAAATTATTGAAAATCATCAAATTGCGGCACTCTTAGATGAGTTAGAAGCTACTCTTAAAAATCAATTTGCTGTATTAAATCAACAAGCCAAGACTACCGAACAAAGTTTTGGGAATATGGTCAAAGCTGAAGAAGTTCGCCAAACGAAGTCATTTACTCGTTTTAGAAAAAGGCTATTAAAAGCTGAAAAGAGAAAGCAGGTTGAGCTTTTGGAGCGTCTAGAACGCATTTTTGCAGAGGTGCATCCTGGCAATTCGTGGCAGGAGCGAGTGTACAATTTTTCCGATTTTTTTGCTGAGGAAGGAAAGTCATGGCTTGAAACTTGTTACCAACAGATGGCTGTGGAAACTTCACAGTTGGTCATCTTAGAAAATTAAAAAGAAAAAACTATTTTTGTCTATTGAAACTATAATATGAAAAAGATAATTCTAACCCTATTTTTAGGTGTTATTGTGCAGATTTCAGCACAACAATCCCATACTGTTGCAAAGGGAGATACGCCGTATTCGATTTCAAAAAAATACGGAATCAGTCTTAGTAAATTGTACCAACTTAATCCAGGGATGGAAAACGGAACTTTGGCTCTAGGACAAGTGGTTAGATTAGATGCAAAAGCTCCAGCTTCATCTAGTACTACCACTGCTACAAGCAATAAATTTGGATATATTATTCTGCAACCAAAGCAGACCATGTATGGTATGACCAAGCAATATCATGTAACAGAGGAGGAGGTGAGAGCTTGGAACCCTGAGTTGATGATGCAAATCGGAGAACGAGTTAAATTACCTTTGGATAAAATCACAAAGTATGGCAATGGTCAGCCTATTGCAACGGATGAACCTGAGGTAAAACAGCCTGTAGTTACTCAGCCTGCAAAGAATGATAACAATTACAACACCTATACTACAACCGGTGTTTCTGATGATAATTATTTGATTTACAAAGTGCAAAGTGAAGATACGACATTTGGTATTGTAAACAAATTTGGGGTTACATTAGATGATTTGATTAAACTTAATCCTGAACTTTCTTCGGGACTGAACCAGGGGATGGATCTTAAAATTAAGAAAATAGATCCTGCTTATTCCAAAAAGACGGGAGACGAACTTCATGTTGTGCTGATGCTACCTTTTGGATATGATACTGGTGATACTAAGTTCAGAGCAAGATCAACGGATTTTCTTTCGGGTGCTAAATTGGCTATCGAAAGAAATGCGAGAAATGGCCAAAAGCTGAACATTAAAGTTGTTGATGCAGGTAACGAAGTTTCTTTCAAGAACTCTTTAACTCAGATTAATCGAGATAATACAGATTTGATTATCGGTCCTTTCTTTAAATCAAATGTTATTGAAGTTTTAGAATATGTCAAAGACAAGAAGATTCCTGTTGTAGCGCCGTTTGCTAATTCTGAAGAATTGTATGGCTATAGTAATCTTATCATGACGGAAACTAATGAGAACACCTATGCTGATCGTATCGCAAGGGAAGTTTCTGATATTTATGCTAATCAAAAGATATATATTGTTTCAGGTAGTAACACGCAATTAGCTAATTATCTTCAAGCACAACTAAATAAAATTCTTAAAAATCCACAAATTGTAGGTGTAAAAACAGCTTCTGAAATGGCTACAGATACCAATATGATGACTGGTAACACTGCTCCAATAATTGCGATTTTGGCAGGTGATAAAGACGAGGATGGAGAACGCTTTGCAACTAAGTTGATTGAACTTTCATCTGAGACGGAAGGGATTAAAGCTTTTAGCCTTTTTCATCATGGAGATTTTGATAAGAAGAAAAGTGATTTAGGGAAAGTCAATTTGGTTTATATCAGAGATATTAAGATTAATGAAGATGGCAGTTTTGAGAGAGAAGTACTCTCGGATTACAAAGAAGAATATTGTAAAACACCATCAAGATTTGCGGTAGTCGGATTTGATGTTGTTAATGATATGTTGAGCAGAGAAAACAGCAAAGGTGAGATATTTAAGCAGATTCAAAAGGTTCAGAATCAGTTAGCTTCTAAGTTCGAATTTCAAAGAACAAAGAACAACGGGGCTTACATTAATACCGGTTATATTGTAGAGAGATTGAATCCTTAATTTATCATAATATTTTTTTGTTTACTTTTGCAACGTTGAAATTTTAAAAAAAAATACTAATGAAAGCACTAGTTTTTCCAGGTCAGGGATCGCAGTTTGTAGGTATGGGCGAAGAGCTTTACAGTACAAGAAAAGATATTAAAGATCTTATGGAGTCTGCAAATGAAATTTTGGGATTCAATATTTTGGATATCATGTTTAAAGGCAGTGATGAAGACCTCAAAAAAACTGAAGTTACTCAACCTGCTATATTTATTCATTCGATTGCGGCGCTTAAGGCGACGGATACGCTTGGAGCAGAGATGGTTGCAGGTCATTCTCTTGGAGAGTTTTCAGCTTTGGTTGCTAATGGTGTTTTATCATTTGAAGATGGATTGCAACTCGTTGCTGAAAGAGCAAAGGCAATGCAAGAAGCATGTAATATTAATCCAAGTTCGATGGCGGCGATTCTAGGTTTAGATGACGCTGTTGTTGAAAAAATTTGTGCCGAGACAGAAGGAATCGTAGTTCCTGCTAATTATAATTGTCCCGGACAATTGGTTATCTCAGGGGAAACTACTGCTGTTGAAGCTGCTTGCGAAAAATTGAAAGAAGCAGGAGCAAGAAGAGCTTTACTTCTTCCAGTGAATGGAGCTTTTCATTCGCCTTTGATGGCTCCAGCTCAAGATAGATTGGCTAAAGCTATTGAAGGAACCAAATTTAGAAAAGCAAGCATTCCTGTTTATCAAAATATTACTACAACCGCCGTTATCGATTCTGAAGAGATTAAGAAGAATCTAATCGCTCAGTTAACTGGACCTGTAAAATGGACTCAGTCGGTTCAGAATATGATAAAAGATGGAGCATCCAAGTTTGTTGAAGTTGGACCGGGCAAAACGTTACAAGGATTGATTAAAAAGATCAATTCGGAAGTAGCAGTATCTTAATTATTATTGCATGGAAAGCGGTACTTTTTTTTCGCATGGAAAATTACTTTTGACCGCAGAATATGTTGTTTTGGATGGTGCCTTAGCACTAGCGGTACCTACCAAAGCAGGACAAAATTTAACATTCCAAGAAGTTGATGACCAAAAGTCTACAATTTCTTGGAATGCTTTTTTTGGGGAGCAGCTTTGGTTGAAAGCTTTCATCAATTATCAAACCTGGGAGATTATAGATACTAATCTAGAAGAGGAAGCTCAATTTCTTGTAAGGCTTCTTCAGGATATACAAAGCAAATCTCCATTACGAATACAATCAGATATTTCTTATCATATCCGTACTCAATTAGAATTTCCTCGAAATTACGGATGGGGAAGTAGTTCTACATTGATTAACAACCTATCAGTTTGGGCAGGAATTGATGCTTTCGAACTAAACGAAAAATTTTTTAAAGGAAGTGGCTATGACATTGCCGTCGCGCAATCCGCTTCTACGATCCTGTATCAAAGACAACCAGAACGAAAGTTTCAAACAATAGACTTCAAACCAGAATTTGCTTCAGATTTAGTTCTAATTCACTTAAAACAGAAGAAGAACAGTAGAGAAGCAATTTCTCAATACAGAAATCGACCTAAATCCGACCTTTTAATTTCTGAAATTTCCGAGATAACAAAGCAAGTTATAAAGAGTACCGATTTAACATCTTTTTGTGAGCTTTTAAGCCATCATGAGAAGCTTCTTTCAGATTTTTTGCAGATAAGTACAATTAAGGAAAAGTTATTCCCAGAATACGGAGGAATGATTAAAAGTTTGGGAGGTTGGGAAGGAGATTTTATTCTAGCTTCAAAATTTGGTGATTACAAATCTTACTTCGAAGAGAGAAATTACGATGTACTTTTGGATTATAATGATGTAATTTATTGATATTCTTTGCTTTAGCTTTGATGCCGTCTAGTGACTAATATCATAATAGAGGAAGGCCTAAAAATTCGTAAATTCGTTACGCTAAATTTAAAGAATTGAAATTTTATTAAATATGAAAAACATTAAAATTATCCAAGAGTTACACGATTTAGGAATTACAGGTTACCATGAAGTAGTCTACAACCCATCTTATGAAGAATTGTACAAAGCTGAAATTTCTGAAAAGAACAAAGGTTTTGAAAAAGGTGCAGTTACAGAATCTGGTGCAATGGCTGTTAAAACTGGTATTTTTACAGGTCGTTCTCCTAAAGACAGATATATCGTAGAAGACGATGTTACAAGAGATACCATCCATTGGGGAGATGTTAACTTTGCTACAACGCCACAAATTTTTGCTTCTTGTAAAGAATTGGTTTTAGAGCAATTATCTTCTTCTAAGAGACTATATGTAGTAGATGCTTTTTGCGGTACTAACCCAGATACAAGATTGAAAGTAAGATTCGTAATGGAAGTTGCATGGCAAGCTCACTTCGTGACTAACATGTTCATCAGACCTTCTCACTACGAATTAGAAAACTTCGGAGAGCCAGATTTCGTTGTAATGAACGGTTCTAAAACTACTAACCCTAACTGGAAAGAACAAGGATTAAATTCTGAAAACTTCGTAATGTT
The DNA here is from genome assembly GCF_058117085.1 of Chryseobacterium sp. CG10_8. Classification (NCBI taxonomy): domain Bacteria; kingdom Pseudomonadati; phylum Bacteroidota; class Flavobacteriia; order Flavobacteriales; family Weeksellaceae; genus Chryseobacterium; species Chryseobacterium sp. CG10_8. The sequence continues at coordinate 25,615 of NZ_JBYVEB010000034.1, forward strand.
CAACCTTACTGAAAGAATCCAAATTATTGGTGGTACTTGGTACGGTGGTGAAATGAAGAAAGGTATGTTCGCAATGATGAACTACTATCTTCCATTGAAAGGTATGGCTTCTATGCACTGTTCTGCTAACGTAGGTGAAGATGGTGATGTTGCTGTATTCTTTGGTCTTTCTGGAACTGGTAAAACTACCCTTTCTGCAGACCCTAAACGTTACCTAATTGGTGATGATGAGCACGGATGGGATGATAACGGTGTATTCAACTACGAAGGTGGATGTTATGCAAAAGTTATCGACTTAACTGAAGAAAAAGAACCAGACATCTTCAGAGCTATTAAGAGAGATGCATTATTAGAAAACGTGGTTGTTAACGAGTATGGAGAAATCGACTATAACGATAACTCAATTACTGAAAACACAAGAGTTTCTTACCCAATCTATCATATCAACAAAATCGTTCTTCCTTCTAAAGCAGGACACGCTAGCAAAATTATTTATCTTTCTGCTGATGCATTTGGTGTATTGCCTCCGGTATCTATCTTAGATGATGCTCAAGCTCAATACCACTTCCTTTGCGGATATACATCTAAATTAGCTGGTACTGAAAGAGGAATTACTGAACCAACTCCATCTTTCTCTCCTGCATTTGGTGAAGCTTTCTTATCATTACACCCAACAATGTATTCTAAAACATTAATTGGAAAAATGAAAGAGCACGGAGCTAAAGCTTATTTAGTAAACACAGGATGGAATGGTACTGGTAAGAGAATCTCTTTGAAAGATACAAGAGCAATTATCGATGCTATCCTAGATGGATCTATCGACAAAGCTGAAACTAATACAGTTCCAATTATGAACTTATCTTACCCTACTTCATTACCAAACGTTTCTCAAGGTATCCTAGATCCTAGAGCAACTTATGCTAATGTTACTGAATGGGAAGAAAAAGCGAAATCGCTTGCTGCTAAGTACATCAAAAACTTTGAGCAGTATTGTGATACAGAAGAAGGTAAAGCATTGATTCCTGCTGGTCCTCAAATCTAATTTAGATTCGCTTTATAGTAAAAAAAACTTTCAACCACGGTTGAAAGTTTTTTTTTATGTTTATGATTCTGCTGTCAATTTTTGCAGGACAATCTCGGTTTCGACTTTTAGTTCTTCGATTTTTCCATTGTTGTAGATAATGAAATCCGCTCTTCGACATTTATCTTTTTCAGGCATTTGCTTATCCATGATGTTTTCGACTTCACGATAAGTTTTTCCGTCACGATCCATAACACGTTTGATTCTCATGTTATCTTCAGCGGTAACCAAAATAGACTTGTAGCAATCTTTTTCAAGATTTAACTCAAATAAAAGAGCTGTTTCCTTAAAAACAAACTCAGCGTCTTGAGCATTAATCCAGTCGTTGAAATCAGATTTCACTGCTGGATGAATAAGACCATTAAGTTGTTGCAAAAGCTCATCGTTTTCAAAAACGAGACCAGCGACATATTTTCGATTGTATAATCCTTCGCTGTCGTACGCATTATCACCTAAAAGCATTTTAATTTTTGCTTTCAGTTCATCATTGTCGTTGACAATATTTTTGGCGCGAGTGTCAGAAAAATAGACAGGGAAGCCAGCTTCCTCAATGAAATTTGCAACAGTGGACTTTCCAGAGCCAATACCTCCAGTAAGACCGATAATCTTCGGTTCGGGTTCCGATTTTTGAGATTCGGAAGATAAATTTTCCATGATTTGAGTTGAAATTTATTCAAAGATACTAAATTCTGAGATTATTGAGCAATATTCAATAGGTGAAGAGCGGTAAGTGATTGGTAATCAGTAATGATCATATTATTTTTCGCTTATCACTCATCGCTCATGTTTAGTATCCAAAAACTTCATTAAAGCTAAAGGTTTGGTCAAGTTTCACGCCTTTTTCGGTCATCTTAAGTGAAGCCAATTCGTGATGAGCATCATGTTCTAAAAAAAGCAAATAATCGTTTTCTACCGCTTGTTTCAAAAATTTATCTTTTTCTTCCATTGTCAACAAAGGTCTGGTATCATAACCCATGACATAGACCAATGGAACATGGCCTGCCGTTGGAATAAGGTCCGCCGCGAAAACAATCGTTTTATCCTGATATTGAAGCACAGGAAGCATTTGTTTTTCTGTGTGTCCATCCATAAAAATGATATCCATTTTCAAGTCGGGATAGAAGCTGTAGTTACCAGTTTTAGGAAGCGGAACGAAATTAAGTTGTCCACTTTCCTGGATAGGAAGAATATTCTCTTTTAGAAAGCTCGCTTTTTCGCGTGGATTTGGTTCTGTTGCCCATTTCCAATGATTTTCGTTGCTCCAAAATTGTGCGTTTTTGAAGGCTGGACGATAACCTGATTTTTCATCATTCCATTCGATGGCTCCGCCACAATGGTCAAAATGCAAGTGAGTAAGGAAAACATCCGTAATATCATCTTTTACAAACCCGAATTTTGCAAGATTTTTCTCTAAAGAATCATTCCCGTAGAGTGAATAATGGCCGAAGAATTTCTCATTTTGTTTGTTTCCTAAACCGCAATCCACCAAAATCAGTTTTTTTCCATCCTCTATCAAAAGGGAGCGCATTCCCATGTCAATAAGATTATTTTCGTCTGCTGGATTAGTCTTTTGCCAAAGAGATTTCGGAACCACGCCAAACATAGCACCGCCATCTAATTTGAAATTTCCGCATTGTATAGGATATAGTTTCATAATGATTGGGTATTATTGGTTATTTCCGGATGATTATTTTTGCTTCAAAACTTTAAGCACCGCTAAAAGCATGTCAGAGTTCATCCGTTCTCTGTAATCTGGGTTAATATATTCAAACTGAATTTTTCCTGTCGTATCCAAAACCATAACAGTTGGCACAGGAAGCACATCTGCTATTTCTCCTTTTTGGCCTTTTGATGGGATATAAGTTTTATATTTTTCTGGCATTTGAAAGGCCAATCCCATATTTTTAATTAACGTTCCCTTTGGGTCAGAATATAGTTGGTATTTGATATCATCCGCTTCTTCTGTCGCTTTCAGGTTTTGATAATCATCTGGACTTACTGCCACAATCTGATAGCCTAGCTTAATAATTTCACTTTCAACTTTAGCAACGCCAGCCAATTGAGCATTACAGTAAGGGCACCATCCTCCACGATAGAAAATTAACACTGTAGGTTGTTTAGCTAAAACTTCGGTTAATGAAATATTCTTCCCCGAAACATCTTGCAAAGTTGCAACAGGCAAAATCTCTCCAATTAAAAGCGGTGAAATGTCTTCTGCCTTCTCAGGTATCTGCGCATTAAACCCTAAAACAAAAGTCAGAATAAATGTAAAGCCTAAAAGTAGTTTTCTCATAATTAAATTTATAAACATTTTTATTATTTACAAGTATCTTCTTTTAAACTTATTACTTCCAAATTATCATTCCCTAAATTAATAGAATTTTCGAAATCTTTGCAAGCTTCATCTTTTTTGCCTAAAAATTTTAACAATTTTCCTCTTTCGAAAAAACCATTGCCGTCATTCACTATTTTGAGATATTCGTTATAGTCATTTAAAGCTAAGTCATATTTTCCAACCTTTATCCTTAAAGCTGCTCTATTAAAATAATTTTTTGGATTAAATTTTGGATCAAGGTTTAGTGCTGTGTCTAAATCCTTTATAGCCAAATCGTCATTCCCAATTTGATTATACGCATATCCTCTTAAAGTAT
>NZ_JBYVEB010000035.1:0-29262 GCF_058117085.1 Chryseobacterium sp. CG10_8
ATTTTTTCAATCAACCAACCAATTGCAAGCCCTATAATAGCACCACCCGCAACCATCCATCCAAAATCCAAAATCGCGTCTGACCAAATAAACTGACCTGTTCCAATGGCAACCAAAGCAAATCTTACGATGATTAGGGACGAAGCATCATTCAACAAACTTTCTCCCTCTAAAATCGAAGAGGTCGATTTCGGAACTTTTACAAATTTCAAAATAGCTCCAGCACTCACTGCATCTGGCGGAGAAACAATTCCACCCAGTAAAAAACCTAAAGCAATAGAAAAACCCGGAATAAAATAATTAGAACATAAAGCCACCACCGTTGCAGTAAAAAACACCACCAAAAAGGCAAAACTGGTAATAATTCGCCACCATTTCTTTAGTTGTTTAATCGAAATAGCCCACGCCGCTTCATACAAAAGCGGAGGCAGAAAAATAAAGAAAATAAGTTCCGGATTTATTCGAAATTCTGGCATCCCAGGAATAAAGCAAAGCAGCAAACCTGCAAGCACCAACAAAATGGGATAAGCAACTTTTATTTTTTTTGCTAATAAAACAATAAGGACGATTAAGAAAATCAGCGCTAAAGCAAATGGAAGCGTATGATGCATTTTTTGTGCTATTTTAGGATACAAATTTCCTTTAAAAACATTGAAAACGCAAACATTCAAAAATGTAAAGTAATAAAAACCACCGCTACATGGAGAGGACAGTGAAACTATAATTCCCGTTGAAACCAGTACGAACCAAGAGTCCCAGTGTTTTCAAACATTTAGTTATACCTATTAGAGGATAACATTACTTTGAGACGGTCTAATCTTTTTGTACCTTCGCTTTTAAACTTTTCAAATAAATTAAACAAAAAGATGACCAATATTCTTACTGAAAAATTCAATACTAAATATCAATCGGCACCGTTTAACGAAATTAAAGAAGAGCATTATCTTCCCGCTTTCAAAGAACTCATCGAAAGTTCTGAAAAGGAAGTGGATGCCATCGCCAACAATCCGGAAGCACCAACTTTCGAAAACACCATTGAAGCTTTTTCTTATTCGGGGGAACAATTGGATATTGTTTCGAGTATTTTTTTCAATCTCAATTCGGCGGAGACCAACGATGAAATTCAGAAATTAGCTCAAGAAATTTCGCCTTTATTGACAGAATATTCCTCTAAAATTTCTCAAAACGAAGTCCTTTTTGGCAGAATTAAAACCGTTTTCGACGAAAAAGAAAAATATAATTTAAATGAAGAGCAACAGACCTTACTCAACGAAACTTACAAAGGTTTTGTGAGAAACGGGGCTTTGCTGGATGAAGAAGACAAAAAGAAACTGGAGAAGATTAATATGGACTTGTCTTTGAAGTCGCTTCAATTCGGGCAAAATGTTTTGGCTTCGACCAATCAATACTTTAAACATATTACCAATAAAGATGAATTGGCGGGAATTCCCGATGCTATTTTGGAGCAATATGCTGAAGACGCCAAAGAAAGAGATTTGGAGGGTTATGTGATTACATTGCAATATCCAAGCTACCTTCCAGCTATGACTTATGCCGAAAACAGAGCCTTGAGAAAGGAATTGGCTTTAGCGAATGGCAAAAAATCATTTGATGGTGGTGAGTTCGACAATCAGAATTTAATTAAAGAATTAGTGAAACTTCGTCAGGAAAAAGCAGAGTTATTGGGCTATAAAAATTACGCTGAATTCGTTTTGGAAGAGCGTATGGCAAAATCTCCAGCTAAGGTTTTCGAATTTCTAAATGAACTTTTGGAGAAAGCCACCCCTTATGCCGAAAAGGAAATCGAAGAACTAAAATCATTGGCAAAAACCGATGGAATAGACGAAATTCAAGGGTACGACCATGCTTTCTACGCCGAAAAATTACGCAAACAAAAATTTGATTTTAATGATGAAGAACTGAAGCCCTACTTCGAATTGGAAAAAGTTCAGGATGCGGTATTTGGTTTAGCGAAAACACTTTTCGGATTAGAATTTAAAGAAATTCACGAAGTCCAAAAATACCATGAAGATGTGAGGACTTATGAGATTATAGAGAGAATCGAGACACAAGACACGAGACACGAGACTGAAAACACTAAGCCAGAAGTAGGAAGCTGGAAGCAAGAAGTAGGAAATCCAGCAACTGACAACCAACAACTATCAACGCAATATAAAGCTTTATTATACGTCGATTACCACCCACGAAAAGGAAAACGTGCGGGAGCCTGGATGACGAGTTTCAAAAATGAATATAAAAAAGATGGGGAAAACCATCGTCCTCATATTTCCGTGGTTTGCAACTTCTCGAAGCCAACGAAAGACACTCCAAGTCTATTGACTTTTCAAGAAGTGACGACTTTGTTTCACGAGTTTGGTCATGCTTTGCATGGCGTTATGGCGGACACTCAATATCCGAATCTTTCAGGAACTTCAGTGAAATGGGATTTCGTTGAGTTGCCATCGCAATTTTTAGAAAACTATTGCTACGAGCCTGAATTCTTGAAAACCTTTGCAAAACACTATAAAACAGGAGAAGTTTTACCTGACGAAAAAATTGAAAAAATCTCTGAATCAAAAAACTTTATGGAGGGTTACCAAACGCTAAGACAATTAGGATTCGGAATTTTGGATATGTCGTATCACGGCCAATTTACCTCATCTTTGGACACTGATTCTTTTGATGTAAAAACTTTCGAAGATGAGATTACTGCGAAGACCAATCTTTATCCAAAAAACCCAGAAACCGCGATAAGTAACAGCTTTTCACACATCTTCCAAGGAGGATATTCGGCGGGATATTACTCGTACAAATGGGCGGAGGTTTTGGATGCGGATGCCTTTCAATATTTTAAAGAAAATGGAATTTTCAATCCTGAAATTGCTTCAAAATATAAATATCTGCTGTCGCAAGGGGGAACCAAAGACCCAATGGAACTATATAAAAATTTCCGCGGAAGCGAGCCAAAAGTAGAAAGCCTACTGAAAAGAGCTTTTGGGTAATTGAAAATGGAAAGTTGAGAATTGAGAATGTTCATATATTAAAAACATGAAAACTTTAATCTTATTTTTAACGCTAATGTCAGGAATATTCTATGGGCAAGACTTTGCCAATTTCGGTAAATACGAGAAAGACAATCAAGAACTAAAATCACAAAACATAAAGCCTAACACGGTTTTCATGGGCAATTCTATCACTGAAGGTTGGCGTGCTCAAGACCCAGAATTTTTCACGAAAAACAACTTTGTAGGTCGTGGAATTTCGGGGCAAACTTCTTCTCAAATGTTATTGCGCTTTCGTCAGGACGTGATTAATCTCCAACCCAAACGAGTGGTTATACTTTCGGGAACCAATGATATTGCTGAAAATGGCGGTCCGATTTCTTTAGACAAAGTGTTTGAAAATATCGTTTCCATGGCAGAGTTGGCGAAAGCCAATAAAATACAAGTGGTGCTTTGTTCCGTTCTTCCCGCATCGGATTTTCCGTGGAGAAAAGGACTTCAACCAGCGGAAAAAATTATTGCTTTAAATAAGATGATTAAAGCTTATGCCGTGAAAAATAAAATTCCCTACGTTGATTATCATACTGAATTAAAGGATTCTAAAAATGGGCTTCCTAAGGAACTTGCAGACGATGGTGTGCACCCTAATTTCGAATGCTATAAAAAAATGGAACTCATTCTAATGAAAGTCCTAAAACCATAAATATTATTCCTTGGAATAATACAATTAAAAAAGACAACTTATGCCTGTAGAAATAGCTTTCAAAAATGAACATTGTGAGTGGGTTGATGTAGAATCAGCAACACCAGAGGATTTCCAGTTTATCCATGACCGTTATGGCATCAACGAACTGCTGCTCGAAGATACGATTGACCCCAATCACCTTCCAAAATATGAAGGAAATGACGAGGTAAAATTCTATCTAATGCGGGAAAACACTGAACTACAAAGAACCAATCTCAACAGCATTAGCGATGTCAGCACCAAATTGGGGATTTTCATTTTGGATAAAACAATTATTACGTTTCATCGACTCAAAAATAAAAGCATCTACGAGACCAAAAAAGAAGTTTTCTTGAAAGATAAAGAAATGAACGTTGATAAAATTGCGTTGCATCTCGCATTGAAGGTCATTAAATCATTTGATGATGAGTCCAAAAGAATTTTGAATGTCATTGATGAACGCGAAAACGAAATTTTCATGCACAGTAACGTCAATGCTTCCCAATTTCTAAGAAAACTTTATCGATTGAAAAGAAAATCAGGACTCAACACGAGAATTCTCAGTATTTCTTCGACTTGGGTAGATAAGATGCAGCTTCTGAAATTGAGCGATATGGAAATCACTGATCTCAAAGACAAGTACAAAGATGTCATTGCAGATTTTGACCACCTCAACGCACAAGTAGTCAATTTGATTTCGATGTTTTTGGCTTTGACCGACCAAAAGGCCAATCAGACCATGAAGGTCCTCACGCAGTTTTCGGTGTACTTTTTACCAATCACCTTTATTGCTGGACTTTACGGAATGAATTTCGAAAACATGCCAGAACTCAAAACCAAATATGGCTATTATTTCACCTTAGGTGTGATGGCAATTATTGTTCTCTCGACTTTCTTGTATTATCGCAGGAAGAAATGGTAAATCATCTTTAAAGAATTTATTTAATTTAAATTTTAATAAAATCGTTAAGCCATTCAATAGATTATAAATCAACAACATGACGCTCTCTATTATTAAATTTAAATTGAAAATCTCAAGAGCACAGAACATCAAAAATTTCTTTTATAAATTTGCTTTCATCTTGTTACCAATGGTTTGCAACAGTGAATGACCATCCACAAAGAAAAATTATTCATATTGACATGGATGCATTTTATGCGTCCGTGGAACAGCATGACAATCCCGAATTAAAAGGAAAACCAGTCTGCGTTGGAGGAGGACAATATGGAGTGGTTGCGGCATCCAGTTACGAAGCGAGAAAATTTGGAGTTCGGTCAGCCATGCCTGGAAAAAGAGCGTTGGAATTATGTCCACATCTTATTGTTATCAAGCCTCGATTTGCGCGTTACAAAGAAATTTCTTCCCAGATCAGAGAAATCTTTTTTGAATACACGGATCTGGTAGAGCCTCTTTCCCTTGACGAAGCCTACCTTGACGTAACAGAAAACAAAAAGGGAATGGAATCTGCGAACGAAATCGCAAAAGAAATTCGTAGAAAAATATTTGAAAAAACAGGACTAACAGCTTCAGCTGGGGTCTCCGTAAATAAATTTCTCGCCAAAGTTGCTTCTGATTATAACAAACCCAATGGTCAAAAAACCATCCACCCAAGTCAGATTTTGGATTTTATGGAGGAACTTCCCATTGAAAAATTTTTCGGAATAGGGAAAGTCACCGCCAACAAAATGCACGAACTGCACATCTACACTGGTAAAGAACTGAAAGAAAAATCTTTGGAAGAATTGGTTCAGCTTTTTGGAAAGTCTGGACAATACTATTACAACGTTGTTAGAGGCATCCATAATAGCGAAGTGAAACCTCATCGCATCCAAAAAAGCGTGGGCGTGGAAGAAACCTTTTGGGATAATCTATCTGATAATCCTTCTGTCTTTCGGGAACTCAAAATCATCAGCGAAGAACTAGAAAAACGACTTTCAAAAAAGGAAATTAAAGGAAAATCTTTAACTCTAAAGATAAAATATAAAGACTTCTCAGTCTTTACCCGAAGCCGAACGCAGGAAAAATATTACGAAAATGCGCTTGATTTTTATAAAACAGCGATTCAACTTTGGGAGTTAAGACCTTACGACAAACCTGTTAGATTACTTGGTATCTCACTATCTAACCTCAATACCGAGGAAAAGAAGCAAGTTTCGGTTCAATTAAAAATTCCTTTCCCAGAATTCGACATGTAAGAAATAGTAAAATCTTATCATACATCAATGTGCTTAAGAAATGCATGACCTACATTTGCAACATCAAAATTTATTATTTAAATCAAACAACAATGAAAAAATTAGCAATTTTAGCACTTTCTGCTGCACTAACTGTTATCTCTTGTAAAGAATCAAAAACTGACCAAGCTACTACTGGAACAGAACAAGAAGTAGCGCAAGGAAGCGGAGATACTCTTAAAGTAAATGCAGAAAGCAGTACTATCAAATGGACTGGTTACCACAAAGGAGGTCTTAATCCAAGATTCGGAATCGTAAAAAGCGAAGGAACTCTTTCTGTTGAAGATGGTAATTTGACTTCAGGAAGCTTAGTTGCTGACATCAATACATTAACAACTGACCCAGCTTCTGTTGATCCTGCGAAAAGCGAAGGAAAAAAATCTACAGACCTTGATGGACACTTGAAAAGCCCAGATTTCTTTGATACTGCAAAGTATCCAACTGTAAAATTTGACATCACTAAAGTAGAAGATTTCAAAGGAGATGCTGCTGCAAGCAAAGTAGAAGGTGCTAACAAAATGATTAGCGGAAACCTTACTATCAAGGATAAAACTGTTAACGTAATTTTCCCTGCAAAAGTTGAAATCACTGACGGACAAGCAAGTATCGTTTCAAAATTCACTATCAACAGACAAGATTGGGGATTGAGTTATGGTACAGATGGAGATCCAAAAGATTGGATGATTTCTCAAGAAGTTGATCTTGACCTTAACATCAGTGCAAAAAAATAATCTTCGGATTACTTACAAAATAAAAGAGACTGTAGTTTTGCGGTCTCTTTTCATTTTTTTGATCACTTCACCAAAACTTCATCAGTTAGACAAATTTCAGCAATTTGATATTTCGAAATTAAAGTTGCTTCTACCCTTCTATAACTCAAAAATGAAAGAAAAGAAAAACAGATTCTTCCTTATCTTAATTTTAGGATTACTTTCTGCAATTGGCCCTTTATCCATCGATATGTATTTGCCTGCCTTCGAAAACATGGCAGAACATATGAATACCGATGTGAGCAGAATTATGCTTTCGATGTCGAGTTTCTTCGTTGGAATCTCATTTGGGCAGCTTTTCTATGGTCCTTTGCTTGAACGTTTTGGAAGAAAAAGACCTCTTTTCTGGGGACTTTCCATTTATATTTTGGCCTCGATTGCATGTTCTACAGCTAAATCAGCAGATGGACTTATTGCTTTTAGATTTCTACAGGCTTTAGGAAGTTGCGTTGGAATGGTAGCTGCAAGAGCCGTTGTTAAGGACATTTTCGAACAAGAAGAAATTCCTAAAATTTTCGCATTGATGATGTTGGTAATTTCTGTTTCACCGTTGATTGCTCCAACTTTGGGAGCTTATATTACCGCCCATTTGGGATGGCAATTTATTTTTATCCTACTTGCTATCATTGCATTTTTCATTTTACTGGGAGTGCATTTTATGCTTCCGAACAGTCGCCAACCTAATCTCAACTTTTCTTTGAAACCTCAATATATTATCCAGAATTATATTAAAATAGGAATCAACCCTCAATTCTACATCTATGCATTAACAGGAGCAATAGCTTACGCTGGACTTTATGCATATATCAGTGGTTCGTCATATGCTTTTATGACTCTTTTTCATGTTTCAGAAAAGCAATTCGGGATTATTTTTGCCATTATTTCTGTTGGTGTTATCGGTTCGGCGCAGCTCAATCATATTGTCCTCAAGCGATGGTCTAGCAAACAAATTATTTTTGCAGCAACCCTTCTGCAATCGGTTATGGGAATCACTTTTTTCGTTCTTTCCTTTTTAGGATTTGTCAACGTCTATCTCGCTGTTGCTCTCATCTTCCTTTTTCTATGTGGGCAAGGTTTTATTTTCCCGAATGCTTCAGCGCTCTCGCTAGAACACTTTGGAAATAATGCAGGAAATGCTTCCGCTTTGTTAGGAGCAGTGCAAATGGCGGTTGGTGCTGGCGTTTCTTCTTTAGTGAGTATCCTAGAAAATGGAACATTACTTCCCCTATCTGGAATCATGGCACTTTGCGCAACTGGAGCTTTTCTATTCTTCAAAATAGGATCTGGCTACCTCAGTAAAAACAAATCGCTGTCCTAGACCTCATAAATTTTGTGCTTAATGGCATAAAGTACCAAGCCAATTCGATTTTTGACATTGAGTTTTACAAACAATTGATCTCTATAACCATCAATGGTTTTTGGACTAAGATTCATCTGATCCGCTATCTCCTTGTAGGTCATCTCGGTACAAATTAAATTGAGAAAAGTTCTTTCCGTATCTTTCAGATGCAGATCTTCATTATGAAGAGAATGCATGAGAGCTGTATTGACCATTTTGGTATGATATACTCCACTTTCCATGAGCGTTCTTAAAGCATTTTCCAACGTTTTTTTGTCGGTATCTTTTAGCAAATAGCCTTTGGCACCAGCTTTCACCATTTCGATTATGGTCCTCTCGTCATCTTCAACAGAAAGCGCCATTACCAAGACATCTGGATGATGCTGATGAAGCCATCTTGTTGCTTCTATCCCATTAATTATGGGCATATTAACATCCATCAAAACCATGTCTGGAACGGTTGACGTTGAGACTTTCTCTATTAGTTCTTTACCATTTCCACAAGTATAGATGACTTCAAACTGATCAAACTGATTCACCATTTCTGCAATGGCTTGCGAAAGTAGCTTGTAGTCTTCTGCGATGACTACTCTATAACGTTTCATAATAATTTAGTTTTGTGGTATATAATGTTTAATTCAGAGCCTTGACCAATTTGAGAAAATAATTTGACATCAGCTCCGATTAATTTACCCCTTTTTTCGATATTAGAAAGTCCAATACCGTTTTTGGGGATGTTATTAGTATCAAATCCAATCCCATTTTCCTTGGCTATAATAATGATTTTGGATTCTTCAAACTTCAAAAGTACTTTAAGCTCATCTGCCTGAGAATGCTTAATCGTATTGGAAAAAAATTCTTGTAAAATTCTGAAAAGAACCAACTCTACTTCGTCAGAAATAGCGAATTCTTGTCCTTCGATAACCAACTCCGAACTGACACTATTCAAACGATTAAAGCGCTCCATCTCCAACTTCAGCGCACTGACAAGATCAATATTCTTAATGAACTCAGGATTGATTGTTTTGGAAAGATGTCTAATCTCACTGAGTGCCTTACCTATGGTCTCTTTGACCTCCACCACTCTAGAATCTGTCTCCATACCTTGCAACTGAATCTTTGCCAAAGTCAACATTTGCCCAATATTATCATGGAGCTCCCAACTAATGTTACGCAATGTTTGTTCTCTAACTTCAATTTGCAGATCAATAATTTCCCGATCAAATTTCTCTTGTTCTTCCTTCTGTTTGATTAATAGGTAATTCTTTTTGCTCTGAAAAATCCAAAACAAAAAAATGACAACCCCGCTCAGAAGAAACAGTGATAGCATAGCAACTAAAAGGATAATATCTATATTTTCTTGCTCCATATCAAACCAAAACAAATAATTAAATAATATATTAATACTGTAGAAAAATAATATGCAAAAAAGTTAGGAATTCCGCTTAAGGTTTCATAGTATTTTGTAGAAATCATCTTAAATGGTATACTTGTAACATAATAGATAAATATTGCAATACTTAACCAAAATGTAAATGACCTATTGATATTTAAAACCCTTTCCGTATTTAAAATTTCAGAAAAATAAATAATAATGGAAATGGGTATGAGAGATGCACCAATAAAATAGGGGGTACTGAAATAAACGGTTCTGAAATCTTCTACAAAGAAATTAACACCAACCGACAACAAATATAAACCGTAAAAAATAATTATTGTCTTGCGATTTGATGTCTTTCTTGTCAAATTAAGGTATAACAAAAAGTAGAAGCTAAACTCTATTATTCTATAGATATTAAAAATGACAACATTATTTTTATTAATGCTTTCAGTATACCATAGACCAAATAATTCACTTGAAATTCCATATAATAACAATGGCAAAAAATATTTAGTAAAAGTACCACTGTACTTCTTGTAAAACAAAATTGCCAAGAATGCAGACAAAATCTCCACAAACAGTACTATATATTTAAAATTCTCCATTGTTAAAGCTATTGATGAGTTATTTACCTACCAGGAGGTGGTGTCATTGTTAGCTCATCTGCTAATACACTCGTTGGATCCAAAGTTGGATTTGATGGCTGTATTGCTGCTTTCTTCACTTGATATGTACCATCACGTTGAGCACTTCTACCATAATCCTTGGAAAAAAGCAAAGACTCTAACGGACGAAACTCGCCAACATATTTATTGCCAGCATCTGTAGGTTGGATAAAGAAAGGAACATTCTGCAACAAGGGATATTGTTTTTGTTCTGCTGTCAAATCAGAGGCTGATGCAAATGATGTCGTTGGCGCAAAAAACATGGTTTCTCTTCCAGGATTGTCCTTACTACTCTCTGGTTTGGCTGCAAAATAAATTCTGATTCCAGAAATTTCCTTCTTATTAAGTCTTTCTACTTCTTCCAAAAAAGCGATGTACTTCTTCAAAGAATCCAAATCGATATAGGTAAACTCCGTTGCATTGTACACCTCACCATTGTTGGATTTCACCTTCTCAATAACAGATGCTACATTTCTTGTATAAGTATCCTTCATTTCTTTACCTTGCTCCAAAGAAATAATGTTAGATGGAACACCTTGATAATCAAAAGACGATCCACCATCATTCTTGGGAGGTTGACAAGAACTAAAGGTTAGTGCAATGACTCCCATTGCTAAAACTGAGTTTTTCAAATTTGTTTTCATAATGCTATTTTTTCATTTTATCAAAGTTAATTCTTTTTCAATATACGAAATAGGGAAAAACACCCATAAAAAATAGTGAAAATCCAATAAAAATTAGTGTTATCCTTGATAATTCGCATTCTGAGTATTTTCAAATTTGCGGTAGTTAAATAACTCACATAACTAAAATTTTACTACTATGAAAAATTTAAAACTATTACTCACGCTGATCCTTTTTGGGATCTTTTCACAGTCTATTGCACAGACTAGCCCTGATTCTGAAACCCTTAGAGACTCGGGTTTGCGATTTTCAATTAGAGGAGGATACGACATCCCCGCGTTTGGAAACAATACTCCTTATATTAATTATAAGGGTGGACTCGAAGCTGGAGCTTCATTAGATTATTACTGGAGATGGATTGGTATCGGTGCTGACTTCGATTATATCTCGAATAAGCCCCAAAGTACCTATCCGACAGAGAATCTTTTCTATGGCGGTAATGCTTTGACCAAATTTTGGATAATGGAAGATCATGTCATCCGTATCTTCTATGGTATTGGCCCAAGTTTTAAGTATCAAAAAACCAATAAAAGCGCATTGGAGCTCAAACTTAGAGCTGGTCTTGCTAATATCAAAGGAGGACTGACTTCTTTATCTGGAGATGATGGGATAATTTCCCCAGTTCTTCTCAATTATCATGCAGGTTATGATGCTAAAAGTGTATTTTCCACCAAGGCATCCTTACAATACACTTATTTCTTCAATAGAAATTTTGGATTTTTACTAGGAGCATATTATTTACAACATTACGGCACTCCTGACTTGCTCAACTCAGCTGGAATATCCGCTGGATACAGCGCTTTCAGTACAGACGAAAATTATTACATTGACTCGTCAAAAGATTTAGTAACTAGAACCGAATCTTGCGATTGCGAACTTCATTCTATTGGTGCTTATGCAGGATTAGTTTATGCCTTTGGAGGAAAAACTAAGGTTAAAGAAGAGGTTTGCCCCGTTTGTGGACAAGCTCACCAACCATTCTGTTGTGCGACTTGCGGATGTGATGTAACTATTACCGCTCGTGACAAATTCACCAAAGAACTGTTAGATAATACAGATGTTGTGTTAATGGATGAAAGCGGAAATGTAGCTCAAACTGGAACTACTAATTCTTACGGAGTTGTAGTTTTCAAGAATGTTCTACCAAATAACTACACAGTCAAAGGAAAATTATATGATGTAAGCCTATCTGAAAATTGGATTACAAAAGCTGAATTCGAACAGTGCAAAGAATCAGGAACACCAATTCAAAAAGAAGTTCAATACACCGACGAAAACTTTATCGTAAAAGGAAAAGTGGTGGTATGTAACAGCAACACTCCTCTCAGCGATGTCTTGGTTACTCTGAAAAACAATCAAATGGGAGTTCAGAAATCAACAAATTCTAACAGTAACGGAGAATTTCTATTCCACGCTGTTCAGAATGTCAACTACAGTATTTTTGGTAAAAAAGGAGATTATATGTCTCAGACTGTTACCTTATTAACTAGCGATTATGACAGAAACAAAACGTTATTTATCAAATTAGAAGTTTGTATGGACAAAGTAGATTGCAAAAACGCGATCATCTTGAAAAACATACTTTACGATTTAGATAAAGATTTTATCCGAGATGATGCTAAACCAGAACTGAATAGACTTGTACAATTTATGCAAGATAATCCACAAGTTAAAGTAGAGCTTTCTTCCCACACTGATTCCAGAGCATCACAAAAGTATAATGATGATCTATCTCAAAGAAGAGCTAACAATGCTGTTAACTACATCGTTTCACAAGGAATTTCCAGAAATAGATTAATCGGAAAAGGATATGGGGAAAGAAAACTTCTTAATAATTGTGCAGATGGAGTGAAATGTACTGAAGCAGAACATGACATTAACCGAAGAACTGAAATGAGAGTAATCTGTCCAGACGAAAAATAATTAACAATACAAGTGCATTTTGCCACTTAGACAAAATGCACTTACAAAATATACTTATATTATGAAAAATTTTAGATTTTACAAGAGATTATTTCTCTTATCAATCATACTAGCTAGCGTTGTTTTCCTCAATAATTGTAGAAAAGACGAATACAATACATCTGATGACGCCCAAATTAACCAGGGATGTACTGCAACGAACGCTCTTAACTTATCGACCGGGATAGGAACTGATGGAAATTTATTAGCCCCAGTATCTGGAGTTATTGATCCTTTTTGGAAACTATTAAACAACCCACCCCTTGTCTCTTGTACAAGTCCACTAACGTCTAGTATCAATGGTAGCGCTTATGTTGTAAACTTTGCTAATGCAACTAACACAGGTTGGGTTAACCAAGCAACTGCTTCGACCCTAGCCCCAATGAATTTGGGAACAACTAATAGTTTTGGCTGTAATAACGCTACTAACGCCAATGGAACAAGAGTTCCATATATTTTCGAAAGATCTTTTTGTGTACTTAAAAACACAAGTATCGACTTTAATTTCACTTTTAGGGGAGATGATCAAATCTATTTTGAACTTATCGATAATCTAACCTCAACTGTTAAAAGTACAAGTTCTACTTACACTTTCCCTGCTGCAACTGCTAGTTGGACGACTTCATCGCTTACACTATCAGCAGGAAGTTATTCAATTAGAGCTTACTTAATCAATACAAGTAATGTCGTGACAGGTTTTTCATTTGCGGGATCTCTAACAACCCATGCGGGAGATAGTTCTATCTCCAATAATGTTGATGGTTGCTGCGAGAATAACACCATAAGTATTCTCAACATTCTCGATGAAAATTGTGACAAAATTTATGATAATGTTGATCAAGTTGGAAGTGGCTACACTTTTAACGTGAAAAATAGCTCAGGTACAACTGTAGCTACCGGTGTCACTGATGTTAATGGAAACGTTTTCTTCTCTGGTCTACCAAATGGCACATACGTTGTATCCATCGTTCCTCAGGCCGCTTGGTCTCCATCAAGCCCTACGGGTGGAACTACCACTGTTACCTTAACTAACAATACGGTTAGAATCATTGAATTTTACAATTGTCCTTAAAAAACAATAGACTATTAGTCCAAAAAATAATCCGTCTCAAATTGAGACGGATTATTTTTTTTTCTAAATCGAAAAAAGATTACGCTTGAGGAACGTTTTGTCCTAATACGAAAGGTTCCAATTCTTTGATTTCTCCGAATTGTTGCTCGTAGTTAGCGATATTTTGTTGAAGTGCAGCCAAAACTCTTTTTGCATGAAGAGGAGCAAGAATTACTCTGCTTCTTACTTTAGCTTGCTGTACACCAGGCATTAATTGGATAAAGTCCAAAACAAATTCAGATGGAGAGTGATTAACTAAAGCTAAGTTAGCATATACCCCAGCTGCTACCATTTCATTCAATTCGATGTTGATGTTGTTTGGATCTTGATTTTGATTTTCCATTTTCTTTAATTTATTTTTTTAGATGTTAGATAATAGAAGTTAGAAATTAGATAACTTTCATTGCAAATATACAAATCTAATATCTAAAGTCTAACTTCTAAAGTCTTTATTTAGTTAAGGTCTTCGAACTCTCTCTTAGAACCAACAATTACGTTTTGGTATTCTTTAAGACCAGTTCCTGCAGGGATTCTGTGTCCAACGATAACGTTCTCTTTCAATCCGTTAAGGTCATCAACTTTACCTGCAACTGCTGCCTCGTTAAGAACTTTGGTTGTTTCCTGGAACGATGCTGCAGACATGAATGACTTGGTCTGTAACGCTGCTCTTGTAATACCTTGTAATACTGGAGTCGCTGTTGCAGGAAGCGCTTCACGCACTTCAACCAACTGTAGATCTTCACGCTTCAACTTAGAGTTTTCGTCACGTAATTCTCTTGCAGTAATCATCTGTCCTGGCTTGAACTCTTTAGAATCTCCTGCTTCCATAACAACCTTCAATCCGAAGATTCTGTTATTTTCTTCCAAGAAATCTAATTTGTGTTCCAAAGCACCTTCCAAGAATTGAGTATCACCTCCGTCAACAATTGAAACTTTGGTCATCATCTGACGAACAATAATTTCGAAATGCTTATCGTCGATTTTCACCCCTTGTAAACGGTAAACTTCCTGAATCTCGTTAACCAAATATTCCTGAACCGCAGTTGGCCCTTTGATTTTAAGAATATCTTCTGGAGTGATAGATCCATCAGACAATGGAGATCCAGCTCTTACGAAGTCATTCTCCTGAACCAAAATCTGGTTAGATAATTTAACTAAATAAATTTTTCTTTCTCCTGTCTTAGCTTCAACAATCAATTCTCGGTTACCTCTCTTGATTTTTCCGTAAGAAACTACCCCGTCAATCTCAGTAACAACTGCTGGATTAGAAGGATTTCTTGCTTCGAATAATTCGGTAACTCTTGGAAGACCTCCGGTGATATCCCCTGCTTTTGCAGATTTTCTTGGGATTTTGATTAAGACTTTACCAGCCTTAATTTTTTCACCATCGTTAACCATTAAGTGAGCTCCAACTGGAAGGTTATAAGATTTTTGCTCTTCTCCTTTGGAATCTACAACTCTCAAAGTAGGAATCGCTTTCTTATTTCTTGATTCAGAAATTACTTTTTCTTCGAATCCAGTAGTTTCGTCAATCTCCAATTGGAAGGAAATACCTTGAATAATATCTTCGTACTCTACCTTACCTGCACTTTCTGCAATAATTACCGCGTTATATGGATCCCATTTCGCAATAAGGTCTCCTTTCTTCACTTTATCACCAGGTTTAACAGCTAATTCAGAACCGTAAGGAATGTTAGCAATCATGATTGGTGTTCTTGCAGCGTTATCAGCTAATAAACGGAATTCCGTTGAACGAGATACCACCACTTCTGAAGTTTTACCTTCTTCCATTTCGGAAGTAATTGTTCTTACTTCATCCATTTCAACGATACCATCTCTTTTCGCAACAATGGTTGGATTTTCTGATACGTTACCTGCAGTACCCCCTTGGTGGAAGGTTCTCAATGTTAACTGAGTTCCTGGTTCCCCAATAGATTGTGCAGCGATAACCCCTACAGCTTCTCCCATGTGAATTGGCTTACCTGTTGCCAAGTTACGTCCGTAACATTTAGCACAGATACCTTTTTTGGCTTCACAAGTTAATGGAGAACGTACTTCTACAGTTTCGATTCCAACGCTTTCGATTTTTGCTGCTAATCTTTCGTCAATTAATTCGTCTGCATTAACAATAACTTCGTCAGTCTCTGGATCATAAATATCATGAAGAGAAACTCTACCTAAAATTCTTTCGGAAAGTTTTTCTACTATTTCGTCGTTTTTCTTTAATGGAGAAACTTCGGTACCTCTTAACGTTCCACAATCGTCCTCATTGATGATTACGTCTTGTGCAACGTCTACCAACCTTCTTGTTAAGTAACCAGCATCCGCTGTCTTAAGTGCGGTATCCGCAAGACCTTTACGAGCACCGTGGGTTGAGATAAAGTACTCTAAGATGGAAAGACCTTCTTTAAAGTTAGCTACAATTGGGTTTTCGATAATCTCCGCCCCAACTGAACCTGCTTTTTGTGGTTTTGCCATCAAACCTCTCATCCCTGATAACTGACGAATCTGTTCTTTAGAACCCCTCGCACCAGAATCAAGCATCATATACACAGAGTTGAATCCACCTTGATCGGTTTTCATTCTGCTCATGATCATCTCGGTCAATCCAGCATTGGTATTGGTCCAAACGTCAATTACTTTGTTATAACGCTCGTTATCCGTGATAAGACCCATGTTATAGTTGTCCTTGATCTCGTCTACTTCGCTTACCGCTTGAGCAATCATTTTGGTTTTTTCAGCAGGAATTACAATATCTCCCAATGAGAAAGAAAGACCTCCTTTGAAAGCGTTAGCATATCCTAAATCCTTCATTGCATCCAAGAATTTCACTGTAGTAGGGAAATCTGTGTCTGCTAAGATTTTACCAATAACGTTTCTCAACGATTTTTTAGTCAACAATTCGTCGATATATCCAACTTGTTTTGGAACAATTTGGTTGAACAAAATACGACCTACAGTAGTGTTGGTCAATTTTACTTCTAATTCGCCGTTTTCATTTTTAACAGGAACTCTACATCTAACTTTTGCGTTAAGAGATACTCTACCTTCGTTATAAGCAATCTCTGCTTCCTCAGGAGAATAAAACGCTAATCCTTCTCCTTTTACTTGGTAATCCTCAGTCGAACTTGCTTCTTTGGTCATGAAATATAGACCCAAAACCATGTCCTGAGAAGGTACCGTAATTGGAGAACCGTTAGCTGGGTTCAAAATGTTCTGCGAACCTAACATCAACAATTGAGCTTCCAAAATTGCTTCTGGTCCTAATGGTAAGTGAACCGCCATCTGGTCACCATCAAAGTCGGCGTTGAATGCCGTTGTTACTAATGGGTGAAGTTGAATTGCTTTTCCTTCAATCATCTTAGGCTGGAAAGCTTGGATACCCAATCTGTGAAGTGTAGGTGCCCTATTCAATAGAACCGGGTGTCCTTTCATCACGTTTTCCAAGATATCATAAACAACAGGTTCTTTTCTGTCGATGATTCTCTTTGCTGATTTTACAGTTTTTACAATTCCTCTTTCGATTAATTTTCTAATGATAAACGGCTTGTACAATTCCGCAGCCATATCTTTAGGAATACCACATTCGTGAAGTTGAAGGTTAGGTCCAACGACAATTACCGAACGCGCAGAGTAGTCTACCCTTTTTCCTAATAAGTTCTGACGGAAACGTCCTTGCTTACCTTTCAATGAATCAGAAAGTGATTTCAATGGACGGTTAGACTCAGACTTAACAGCCGAAGATTTTCTTGTGTTATCGAATAATGAATCTACTGATTCCTGAAGCATACGCTTCTCGTTTCTTAAGATTACTTCTGGAGCTTTAATCTCTAAAAGTCTCTTCAAACGGTTATTTCTGATAATAACTCTTCTGTAAAGGTCATTAAGGTCAGAAGTTGCAAAACGTCCTCCATCCAATGGAACCAATGGTCTCAATTCTGGTGGTATAACTGGAAGTACACGCATTACCATCCATTCTGGGCGGTTGATCATTCTTGTATTAGCTCCTCTCAAAGCTTCAACAACATTTAATCTTTTTAATGCTTCAGTTCTTCTTTGCTTAGAACCTTCGTTGTGAGCTTTATGTCTCAAATCGAATGACAATGCATCCATGTCGATTCTCTTCAATAATTCTTCAACTGCTTCTGCTCCCATTTTAGCGATAAACTTGTTAGGGTCAGAATCATCTAAATATTGATTTTCGATTGGTAAAGTTTCTAATACATCCAAATATTCTTCTTCTGTAAGGAACTCCATGTCGTCGAAGTCAGAGCCGTCTGCTTTCTTAGCAATACCTTGTTGGATAACTGCATATCTTTCGTAATAGATAATCATATCCAATTTCTTAGAAGGCAATCCAAGAAGGTAACCGATCTTGTTAGGCAAAGAACGGAAGTACCAAATGTGAGCAACCGGAACTACCAAATTGATATGTCCAATTCTCTCACGACGTACTTTTTTCTCCGTAACTTCTACACCACAACGGTCGCACACGATTCCTTTGTAACGGATTCTTTTGTATTTTCCACAAGCACACTCATAATCCTTAACAGGACCAAAGATTTTCTCGCAGAACAATCCGTCTCTTTCTGGTTTGTGTGTTCTATAGTTAATAGTTTCCGGCTTCAAAACCTCCCCTCTGGAATCCTGAAGAATGGACTCCGGCGAAGCTAAACCGATGGTGATTTTATTAAATCTACTTGATTTATTTTTATTTGACATGTTTTATAGATTTTAGATTTTAGATTTTAGATTTTAGATTAATTACCTCTGCATCACTTTCTACATCAATTAATGAAAATCCCAAAATTTAAAATTTATAATTTAAAATTTAAAATTACTCTTCAAGTCTTATATCCAGTCCAAGACCTTGCAATTCGTGAAGTAATACATTGAAGGATTCAGGGATTCCTGGTTCCGGCATTGCTTCTCCTTTTGCAATTGCTTCATAAGTTTTTGCTCTACCAATCACGTCATCTGACTTCACCGTTAAGATTTCTCTCAAGATGTTAGATGCTCCAAACGCTTCAAGCGCCCAAACCTCCATCTCTCCGAAACGCTGACCTCCGAACTGAGCTTTACCTCCAAGAGGCTGCTGAGTAATCAATGAGTAAGGTCCAATCGAACGTGCGTGCATTTTGTCATCAACCATGTGTCCTAATTTCAACATGTAGATAACTCCAACTGTTGCAGGCTGCGTAAATCTTTCTCCAGTTCCTCCATCATAAAGGTGGGTGTTACCGAATCTTGGAAGTCCAGCTTCGTCAGTATATTGAGTAATTTGATCCAAAGATGCTCCATCGAAGATTGGCGTAGCGAACTTCAATCCTAATTTTTGACCAGCCCATCCAAGAACTGTTTCATAAATCTGTCCGATGTTCATACGAGAAGGTACCCCAAGTGGATTCAATACGATATCAACTGGTGTTCCGTCTTCTAAGAATGGCATATCTTCTTCACGAACGATTCTGGATACAATACCTTTGTTACCGTGACGTCCTGCCATCTTATCTCCTACATTCAGTTTACGTTTTTTAGCGATGTATACTTTAGCCAACTTCATGATACCAGCAGGAAGCTCATCACCAATAGAAATTGCAAATTTCTCACGATTCTTCATACCCATCAAGTCATTATACTTGATTTTGTAGTTATGAATCAATTGCGTGATCAACTCATTTTTATCAGCATCCACTGTCCAATCAGCACCACTAATGTTAACGTAATCTTCAACAGACATTAACAATTTTTGAGTAAACTTCACTCCTTTTGAAATGATTTCTTCTTCTAAGTCATTTTTGATTCCTTGAGAAGTTTTACCATTTACCAAGTTGTTCAGTTTCTCGATCAATGTATTTCTAAGATCATCGAATTTAGACTGATAATTGTTTTCAATTTCTTCTAATTTCAATTTCTCTTCTGCTCTTTTCTTTTTGTCCTTGATATTTCTTGAGAACAATTTTTTGTTGATAACAACCCCTCTTAGTGAAGAATCTGCCTTCAAAGAAGCATCTTTAACATCACCAGCTTTGTCACCAAAGATGGCACGAAGTAGTTTTTCTTCTGGAGTTGGATCTGATTCTCCTTTTGGAGTAATCTTACCAATCATAATGTCTCCAGGCTTCACTTCTGCTCCGATACGGATCATACCGTTCTCATCAAGATCTTTTGTAGCTTCTTCTGAAACGTTAGGAATATCTGCAGTTAATTCTTCCATACCTAATTTGGTATCACGAACTTCTAATGAATATTCGTCGATGTGGATAGAAGTAAACCAGTCTTCTCTAACAACTTTTTCGTTGATTACAATCGCATCCTCAAAGTTGTACCCTTTCCAAGGCATGAAGGCTACTACTAAGTTTCTACCTAAAGCTAACTCACCGTTTTCAGTTGCATAACCTTCACAAAGAACTTGTCCTTTTTCTACAGTATCACCTTCTCTAACGATAGGCTTCAATGTAATAACAGTACTTTGGTTGGTTTTTCTGAACTTGGTTAAGTTGTATGTTTTAGTTGCAGAATCAAAACTTACAATATCTTCATCTTCTGTTCTGTCATACTTGATAACAATTTTTTCTGCATCAACATACTCCACAACTCCACTTCCTTCAGCATTGATTAAGATTCTTGAATCTTTTGCCACTTGTCTTTCCAAACCAGTTCCTACGATTGGAGCTTGTGGCTTCAACAATGGAACAGCCTGACGCATCATGTTAGATCCCATCAATGCACGGTTAGCATCATCATGCTCCAAGAACGGAATCAAAGATGCAGAAATACCAGAAATCTGGTTAGGTGCAACGTCAATTAAATCTACTTGACTTGGCTCAACAACTGGATAATCACCATCC
This sequence comes from Chryseobacterium sp. CG10_8, assembly GCF_058117085.1. Classification (NCBI taxonomy): domain Bacteria; kingdom Pseudomonadati; phylum Bacteroidota; class Flavobacteriia; order Flavobacteriales; family Weeksellaceae; genus Chryseobacterium; species Chryseobacterium sp. CG10_8. The sequence continues at coordinate 20,725 of NZ_JBYVEB010000035.1, forward strand.
AATCTTGCAATAATCCTTTCTGTTTCGAAAGTACCATCATCCTTCAACTCAACGTTAGCCTGAGCAATAACTTTGTATTCCTCATCTTCTGCGTTAAGATAAATTGGATCGTCATTCAATTCAACTTTTCCGTCAACAACTTTTCTATATGGAGTCTCGATGAAACCTAAATTATTGATTTTTGCATAGATACCCAATGAAGAGATCAAACCGATGTTAGGTCCTTCCGGAGTCTCAATCGGACAAATTCTTCCGTAGTGCGTATGGTGAACGTCTCGAACCTCGAAACCTGCTCTTTCTCTTGAAAGTCCACCAGGCCCTAAAGCTGATAATCTTCTCTTATGCGTGATCTCAGAAAGTGGATTGGTTTGATCCATGAACTGAGAAAGCTGGTTGGTTCCGAAGAACGAGTTGATTACAGATGTTAATGTTTTAGCATTAACCAAATCTGTTGGTGTAAAGATTTCGTTATCACGAACATTCATTCTCTCACGAATTGTTCTTGCAATTCTCGAAAGACCTACTCCAAATTGTCCAGCTAACTGCTCTCCAACAGTTTTGATTCTTCTGTTAGAAAGGTGGTCAATATCATCTACCTCAGCTTTTGAGTTAGCTAATTCGATCAAGTGGCGAACAATTGCAATAATATCATCTTTAGTCAAAACTTGAACGTCATTGTTGATGTTCAAATTCAATTTTTTGTTCAATCTATAACGACCTACTTCTCCTAAAGAGTAACGTTGCTCAGAGAAGAATAATTTTTCGATAATTCCTCTTGCAGTTTCCTCATCTGGTGGATCTGCGTTACGCAACTGACGATAGATATATTCTACCGCTTCTTTCTCGGAGTTAGTTGGGTCTTTTTGTAGTGTATTCTGGATGATAGAGAACTCGTTAGAATTTTCTTTGTGGATCAAAATTGCTTTAACACCAGCATCCAAAATCATATCAATGTGTTCTTTTTCAAGAACAGTTTCTCTATCTAAGATAATTTCGTTTCTCTCAATAGATACCACTTCTCCAGTATCTTCATCTACGAAATCCTCGAACCAAGTGTTCAAAACTCTCGCAGCCAAAGTTCTTCCTTCTACTTTCTTCAAAGCAGCTTTAGAAACTTTTACTTCTTCAGCTAAATCAAAGATTTGAAGGATTTCTTTATCTGATTCGTAACCGATTGCTCTCAACAAAGTCGTCAAAGGTAATTTCTTCTTACGGTCGATGTACGCATACATCACATTGTTGATATCGGTTGTAAATTCCATCCAAGATCCTTTGAAAGGGATAATTCTTGAATAATACAACTTGGTTCCGTTCGCGTGATAAGTTTGTCCGAAGAACACCCCTGGTGAACGGTGAAGCTGAGTTACAATAACCCTTTCTGCACCATTGATGATGAATGATCCAGAAGGTGTCATATAAGGAACTGGTCCTAAATAAACGTCCTGAATTACAGTCTGAAAATCTTCGTGTTCAGGATCAGTACAATACAATTTTAGTCTCGCCTTTAAAGGAACCGAGTACGTCAATCCTCTTTCTACACACTCGTCAATAGAATATCTTGGTGAGTCCACCAAATAATCCAAAAACTCCAATACAAATTGGTTTCTTGAGTCTGTGATTGGGAAATTTTCTTCGAAGGTCTTGTAAAGAGCTTCTTTTTTTCTTGCTTCTGGAAGCGTATCTAATTGAAAGAATTCTTTGAAAGATTCAATCTGTACGTCCAAAAAATCCGGAGTCAAAATCCTACCTTTCGCAGAAGAGAAATTAATCCTTTGCGTAGGCATCACTTCGGATGTTTTTTGAGTTGCTTTTGATTTACTCATAAGTAAGTAATAAGAAAAGTTTTGGGTTAAAAAATATTTTGATTTTAAAAAAATATCAGAAAGAAGATCGAGTTTCGAGTTTCGAGATTCGGGATTCGAGATTTAGAAAGGAATAATCAGATATTTGGCGCTATCAGAAATTTTCCAGATGTTCTAAAGTCTAAAATCTTGATTCTTGATTCTTGATTCTTGATTCTAATTTCTAACTGCAACGCCGGTATATCTTTTCACGGAGTAGTGCAAAATATTTTTAGATTTCTTTCAGCGTAAAGAAATGCAAGTAAACCATAAAACACAAAATCTCTTTCAAAAACCTTGAAAGAGTTGATATTCAATATTTTATTGATTTACAAACAATTATTAGCGCCAAATGAGGTGCAAAATTACGAAAATAAATTTGTATAGGCAAATAAAATATAGTGACAAAATAATGATTTGTCACTATATTAATAAGCTCTAAAAAGTAGAAAATTCAAATCAACATATCCATGCCGATCAGATTGTATTTTAAAAAATACCAACAACAATAATCCTATTTATTATTCGTCAAATTCAAAGTACCTAATAGGGACGCATCAGAAGAATTACCAAATTTTCGTCTTAGTCGATACTTTCTACTCTCCACAGATTTGATAGTAGAATTGGTATACCTCGCAATTTCTTTGATGGAATACCCCATCTTCAAGTACATGCAAAATTTCAGTTCCGAATCTGAAAGCTGTGGTCGAAATTGTGTCAAAGCAGAATACAAATTAGAAAAGTTCTCCATGAACTTAAGGTAAAGTCTGAGATAGAAGCATCAACTCCTCCAAGCTGATAATTGCAATTTCTTCACTAAGATTGCGACTGACATTTTCCTTTCCTTGTTTTGTCTTCTTAACTCCTTTTTTTAAGATGATACAATTCTTTATTTTGATAAAAAACCATACAAATGTAGCGCCAGCAAACAAAGGAAAAACTCCTTCACTTAAAAACTTTCTACATTTTTTGGAGTTATTCATTTTTTTTTCTCTTGGGATTCTCTTACTTGACATGGTGATTATTCTTAACAATTATTATTGTATGGATCCCTACTGAGGAACCACAAAAAAGACAGAGAATAAAGACAGTCCAAATACAATATGAATAAAGACTTCTCTAAACCTATAGTAAAAACTTTATGCGCCCTTCAAGAACTAAGTTTTAAAGGATGATAACTTTCTGAGGAGACCATATAAGCAACAAATTATTAATCTTTTTTACTTATTCTCTCCTTGGGATACAGTAATATTTTTTCTTTACGATACTTAACGCAGATTTTCCTTGAGATCTGATTACAACAGAAATCAAGGTTTATAGCAATAAAAAGTCAAATGAGAGAATACTTATCTGACTCTTTATTGTTATGTAAACTACAATAAGGATACTAATAACTTATTGCGGATAGTACACTGCTTTAAAACCAGCACTATATCTTACACCTAACCCATTACTTCTCGCAAATGAGAAATAATTTACGTTGGAATAACTTGAAGTTGCTGGAAACCTTGTTCTAACAACAAGTCTAATCAAGTCATTAGCGTTCAAATTAAGCACCCCGGTAATGTAAATTGGAATCGTCAGACCAGTGGTTAGATTCGTATCATATTCAACAGTTGCAACCAACGTGGTATTAGTCCATGTAACTCCATTATCAGTTGACCGCTGGATATTTAATTCTGGATGAACAGTATCATTGGTACTAAGACTCATTAAAAGACATACAAATCCTTCGAAACCATAATTTCCTGACCGAAGAAACTTAAATTGGGTGTCGGTTGTATCATTGGGATCCTTCTCCATGTAGATATTGTTGTTAAAATCAGAGACAATACTTCCATCTGGAAAAGTAGCAGCTACGTCAGTGGTTGGATTATTAACAGTTTGACTTACTTCCTTATAGATGTATCCAGCAAGGCGTGGAATCTTTAATCCAGCAATTGCATTATAAACATCTTCTGAATCAACAACTTGAGTCCATTGCACCCCATCCCAGTAGTACAAATGGTCTTTTACAACCTGATTGCTTCCTGCTGCAGAGGTATTGGTATTAAAGACTATTAATCCTTTTGCCGGCGACAAAACAGTTACTTGATCTGTATTATTCAATAAAGCAACTCGTGGATACAAAATACCCTTTGATGTTGAGTATACTTCCATTGAAGTACTCGCATGTGGTGATACGGTATTAATTCCAACTTGCGAAAAAACAGACACTGAAATCAATACTAAAAATATAAAAACTATCTTTTTCATTTTTTTAAAATTTAAGGGAAATAAGTAATTTTAACACCCGCAGCCATATCCGATCCATCTCCTAAAGTCCCCGCTGTAGCAATAGCTCCATTCTTCCTCACTGCTACTAACCTCAACTCAGTATTGGCATCAAGATAAACCGCTCCTGAAAAATTACATGTTGAATAGACATCAAGAGCTTTTTCATGCACATAATAAGGACAACGCATTCCAAATGCAAACTCAGAAGGCGTTACTGTATCGCTATCTGAAAGCGAGGTTCCAGCCTGTATTGCAATCGTCCAAAAAGTAGCACTTGTTGCAGTAAACTGCCATGTACCAAAACCCTCAAAAACATAATAGCCAGATTTTAATACAATGAAAGTTGTGGTACTTCCAGTTTTTCTCTTAATATAATTGGAACTAAAATAATCAGTAGAGGGGGTATTGAAGTTAACTATATTGACATTTGTGTTTGTAAATGAAGTAAAAGCCTGTTGACTTGTTTTATAAACTTGCCCCACGTATACAGGCAATTTTATATTCTCCAATAGCCCCTGAATTGAATAGCTATCTACAAAATTCATCCATTTCAAGAACGTTGGTTGCGCGTTGTAATAATAAAATGAGTTAGCAATGAGATTTTTTGCTGGATTGTTCGTCGTGTTACAAACAATCAATCCATGCGTCGGATTAGGTACAGTAGTTACATCGGTCAATGACGCCAATGCAACACGAGGAACTAACAACCCTTTCTTTCCTGGACCTAGATCAAGAAGTGCGGAAGGATCCGGAGTTTACGACGTCAATTTTTTTTAAGCTCTAAAAATGAAAACTAGAACAATTTCCAAAAAATGAAAATTTTTTCCAATAATTGGAAAATTTGGTCAATAAAATATACTCTTCAATCATTGGATTGAAAAAACATAAGGATTTCAGTAGCAGTAATTTATGATGAATTAGAGAACTGAAGCGAGAAAACACTCAGGATATACCTGATTTTGACTCCCTAAAAATGGCAAAAACCATACAAAATCTCCTTTATGTGTAGTACATTACCAAAACCATGGTTAAATACCGAAAAACACTACTAGATCTTTAAGAAGCTTCAGTCGAAAGTTTTCAAATACTGAAAACAAAAAACCATGAAGATATTTTACAAATAGATAATTTCCGTACCAACCACTATTTCCCCGATACCCTCAAGAACCCTTTGATATTGCGTAATTTGCTTCTGGTATTTATCATGCTCCTCTCCTGTTTTGAAATCGATCACAATAAGACCATCTGGGGTTTTCACCATTCGGTCTGGTCGATAAGTTTTAGAAATCCCGTTTTCAGAAATCATAATTTCTCTTTCGCTGAAGACAGGAAAATCTTCTCGGAAATAATCGGGATATTTCTCAATTAATTGAGTGATTCTCTGTTTCAAAGATGCAGATTCATTAGGACTAATAGTTCCTTCCAAAACATATTTTTCTAATACTTTATCGACATCCTTTTCGGAGTGGATATAAGATAAGATTTCGTGCTGAAAAATACCCATTCGGACCTTTTCATTTCGTTCCTGATAACTTTTGGAAGGCGTTGCGATAACGATGGAAGAAGCCTTACGCTCGTTCCTGTGAAGTTGAGAAATACGTTGCGTCTGATATTCATTTTGGGATTCTTTTGACTTCTTTAGAAGTTGATCCTTATTAGCGATGGGATAAATATCAAACTCATCCAAATCCGAAACCTTCAACGTTTTAATGAATTCAAATATTTCCAATTTGCTTTCGTTGGTTCCTGATTTTAGTTCTTTGGGTTTCTGGAGAAACAAAAACATCTGTTCCGAAGCTCTCGTTGTCGCAACATACTGGATGCAGAGTCGGTCAATCTTGTTTTTGTAAGTATTGTACCAATTGAATTCTTCCACTTCTGTGTCATAGACTTCCATCTCTGGACTGAATTTCTTCAAATTAACCGTATTCAGTTGGAAATCGTTTTGCAACAAGAACCAATCTTCGAATTTACCATCATTATTCTCATCAAACATCGGTAAAAAAACCACTGGAAACTCCAATCCTTTGGCTTTGTGAATGGTCATAATCTCGATGGCATCTATATTTTCCGACGCTTGAACCGTTTTTTCGGACGCTTCTTCGTACCAATATTTAACAAAATCTTTGATGGTTGCTCCTGTATTTTGAGAAAATTGAAACAAAACTTCGAGGAAATTCAACAAGAAATCCACTTCCTTATTCTCCACCGAAAATTCTCGCAAATAATATTCAACAAAATGATAGAGATTAAGTTTTGGAAACTCATGATCATCCAGTTTCAATCCATATTTTTCATCTAAAAAGGCATTAATTTCATCATCTTTTAACCCTAAAATTTCTTGCGAACCTTCCGTAAAATCAGGCATCACAATTCGTCCTGATTCTCGAAGATGATAGAGCATCATCACGAGATTTTTCTTATTCTTCGAGTTGCTATACCATTGCAAAAACTGGATAACAGCATTAAGCGTATCAGATAATTTCAGCGTCAGACCGCTTTCAGAAATGGTTTTGATATATTGTTCTTGCCCATCATAAAAGACTTTGAGACCAGATAATTTTTGAGAAAATTGGTAAATATCATTATTTCCACGACAAAGAATCGTAATGTCAGAAAACCGAAATCCATTCTGTATACACTCCTGAATTTCACGTTGCATTTTATCCGAAACTTCTTCGTAAAAATCTTCTTTCTTTTCGTTCTCTACGAGATGAACTTTGACTCTTCCATCGATTTTGGATTGGGCATTTTGTTGTGATTTTTCACCAAAAATCTCCTGATGTTCCGGCGCTAATTCCCCTGAAATATATTGATATAGGCGGTTATTGAAGTTCACAATATTTTTTGCACTTCTCCAATTCTCGGTTAAGGTCTCCACTTCCGCTTGTTTTGGCGAACGCTCGTTATGATTGATAATATTCAACATAATTTGGCTCTCGCCTCCTCGAAAACGATAGATACTTTGTTTGGGGTCACCAACCAGCGTAAAGCTCGTGTCATTGGTCGAAACACTGTGATTGCGAAGCGGAACAAAATTCTGCCATTGCATCAAAGATGTATCCTGAAACTCATCAAAAAAGTAATGCTGAAATTGAGTTCCGATTTTTTCGTAGATAAATTCCGAAGGTTCGTTTTGCAAATTCTCCCGAATCAACACATTGAATTTACTCAGCAAAACAACATCATTTTCTTCTTCGATAACCCCTAATTCATCCTGAATCTCTTGATGAACCTTCAAAGGAAGCAAAGCGTCCAAAAATTTTCTTTTTTTCTGGATATTAATTTCGTTCTGGATAATCTGCATTCGCATTTCCAAAAGTGGTTCCAAAACAGTTGTAATATCGTGCTCTTTTGACTTCCCTTTTGCCGAGGCTCCCTTCATGTATGCAGAAATCTTGTTTTCCTCCTTTTCCTTACTCGCGTTAAGCAAAGGCGCTTTCTCCTTTTGATATTTTAAGAAAAAATAAGCAATCCCCGATTTAGCACCTCCCGCAAAATCTTCAGGTTGCAAGTCATATCGCGACATCAGTTGCAAAGCATCTGCGCATACCTTTTCGGAAGATTCTTTGAGTGCGCTAATTTCCTTTCTGAGACTTTCAGTCGCTTTTTTATAATTCTCTTGGTCAAAGTTTTGATTGCTTTTCAGTGGTTCGTAATTAACATCGCTGATGAACTTTTTTGCAGATTCATAAAGCACGGAATTCAACTGAACTTTCTCGTTTTGGTCCAGATAATAGTGGACATAATTAAGGACGCTTTCCGTGATCTCCTCATCATTGCCAATCTTTTCCAACAACTGATCCACCGCTTCAATTAGGAAAGGTTCTGCGTTAATTTCAAGATTAAAATTCTTCGCCAATCCCATTTCGTAAGAGAAACTTCTCACTAACTTCGCATTGAATTTGTCAATCGTCCCTATATTGAGCGACGAATAATGGTGCAAAATATAATCTAAAAGCTTCTGACTTCTTTCGTGCAAATCCTGCAAAGTCACATTAACTCCTTCATTTTTCAATTTTTCTTGAATCGAAATCAAATCACCATTGACTTCATACCCTTGAGAACTGAACTTTTTGAGCCACGTCAAAATACGTTCCTTCATTTCGTTCGCTGCTTTATTGGTAAAAGTAAGCGCTAAGATATGTTGAATCGTATGGTCCTGATGGTAATTTCTAAGACAAATCATCAGAATCCGTTGAACCAAAGTATAGGTTTTCCCAGAACCTGCTGAAGCGTTGATAACAGTATATGAGTTTTGCATTCGCAATGGAAATAAAACGCAATTTACTGAATTTTTCTCCATCATTGAGTCTAACCATGTGTTTTTTGAGACATTTTGCAACAATTGAAAACCCAATTTCAATCCAGAAAAACAGTTAAAAAAGAGCATCCTATATCTGAAATTTAACTAATTTTT
>NZ_JBYVEB010000036.1:0-28942 GCF_058117085.1 Chryseobacterium sp. CG10_8
AAAACTATTTATGAAACTTTTAACCAAAAAAATTTATGAAGACTTGGATCAATCAGATGGTTTTCGGGTTTTAGCAGACCGATTGTGGCCAAGAGGAGTCAAAAAAGAAAACGCACATCTTGATTTGTGGGCAAAAGATATTACGCCAAACAATGATCTAAGAAAGTGGTTTCACGAAAACCGTGATCTATATGATGAGTTCCGAACAAAATATTTAGCTGAACTAAAATCTAATCCTGATTTTGAGAATTTTCTGAACGATATTCGGGATCATGACATCGTTACATTACTAACTGCCGCAAAGGACATTGAACATAGTCATATTCCTATACTTGCGGAATTTATTGAACAAAAACTAAAATAAAGTAAAGAGCCAACTCGCAGGAGTTGGCTCTTTACTTTATTATTAAAATTTGGTTATTCAGAAGGATTTTGCTTAAGTTTTATTGTTAGTACACAAAATGCACCAACGATAAGTAAAATCCCTGCGACCAAAAGCATATAGATTGAACTATCATGTGCCACATACTTGAAAATTAAACCTCCTAAAGCTGCAGCAACAATTTGAGGAACACAGATTGTCCCATTAAACAGTCCTAAATAGGTTCCCATATTTTTTCCAGAAAGCGAATTGGTCAAAATTGTAAATGGCAACGAAAGCATTGCTGACCACGCGCATCCAATAAACAAATAAGATACAAATAGAACATACTGATCGTGTACAAATATCGTTGAGATAAAACCAAGTGCTCCTAAAATTAAGCTTACAAAATAAGCAGTTTTAAGTGACTTAAATCGAGGAATTACCAACGCCCAAATTACCGAACCAATGGCTTGCACTGCAAAAACAACACCCACCCAATTTCCTGCAGTCTGATAATCTGCTGATTTTGGATCGGTAGTATTCCAAACATTTTCCGCTATTCCACCGTTGGTATAAGTCCACATATACATAAATGCAGCCCAACTAAAAAATTGAACCAAACCTACCGTCCAAAACACTTTTGGTGCATTAGCCAACAATTGAAAAACGTTTTCTCTAGGCTTTTCAGATTCTTCAGTTTCAATTCCATGAAATTCTGCGTATTCTTTTGGTGGCATTTCTTTTACTTTCCAAACTGTATACAATACGCACAAAATCAAAATAATTGCACCTCCATAAAATGAATAAATAACCGAGTCTGGAACTACACCAGATTTAGCAGTATTCGAAATCCCTATCCATGTGAAAATGATAGGAAATAGAAATCCTAACAAACTTCCTGCATTTACCAAAAAACTTTGGATTGAATACGCCCAACCCTTTTGTTTTTCATTGACCATATCTCCAACCAACATCTTGAAAGGCTGCATTGCCATATTAATTGAAGTATCCAAAAGCATTAACGCAATAAGCCCGAAAACCATCGCTCCTCCAACAGTGAGATTAAAACTTCCAGCATTAGGTAAAAGTGCCATTACAATAACGGAGAAAAACGCTCCAATAAAAAGATAAGGTATCCTTCTTCCCCATTTAGTCCAAGTTCTATCACTGGCAATACCAACAATTGGTTGTACAAGTAATCCCATTAAAGGTGGTAAAATCCAAAAGTAACTCAAATTGTGAGGATCCGCACCCAATGTTGCAAAAATCCTACTGATATTGGCACTTTGCAAAGAATAAGCAATCTGAACTCCAAAGAATCCAAAACTCAGATTCCATAATTGCCAAAAGCCTAAGTCACGTTTTTTTTGTACTGTTTTCATTTTATTTGTGGTAAATTAATATTTAAAATTACGGGGACTATTTTATTGATTGTATCAACTCATCTTCCATAGGAGCTTTTATATTGACTACCTCCTCAACATTATCATTAGGAATGGTCATGGAAAGGACATACTGCTTAATCTTCCATTGGTCGCCCACTTTTTCGAGGACGCCACTTCCTCTGCAAATCTTCATTTGAGTATCCAACAACTCGTCGAACCAAGCGTATTTTCCATCTTTGCTGAAATAAATGTTTCGCTTCAGAGATTTGAAACTCCATGCTTTTCCTTTATCAAAATGAGGCTTTGCATAAGCCATAAATTCCTTCTTATTCCAAATTTCTGTCGCGTCTGTACCTATAAAAGTGGATTCATCAGCATACAAATCAAAATAATTTTTGAAATCAGCTTTGGAGGCAAATTCATTAAGGTCGTCCAAAACTTGAGATACATGCTCCTTTTCAACTTCTTTGTTGAATTCTTTCTTTTGTGCAAAAGAAAAACTGGAGATTAATAGAAATAATAAAAGTAGTTTTTTCATATTTTTTTTAAAGCTATGAAGTACAAGTTCCATATTGTCATTGCGAGGAGGAAGAATGGCGACGAAGTAATCCGCTTCCATTATTATAGGATTGCTTCGACACTCCGCTGCGCTCCATTCCTCGCAATGACAAATCGTATTTTTTAGTTCAGTTCCAAAATCAAAGAAGACTTTCCTTCGATTTTTAAAGAACCATCTAATTTATAGGTTTTTCCTGAAATAACATCTTTACCTGAGGAATAATTTAATATAGATTCTTGATAGCGTTTCAAATCAAGGTTTTGCTCTTTTTCATTGTTGTTGATTATCACCATCACAGACTCCTTTTCATTATATCTAAAGTACACATATACACCATTTTGCGGTAAAAAATGTTTGGTTTTTCCTTCATGAATCACCGATTTATTTTTACGCCAATTCAGAATCTTCTGAGAAAAATCATAAAACTCTTTCTGTTCCGCCGTTTGAGTTGAAGGATTAAAAGCATTTTGTTGATCCTCTTTCCAACCTCCAGGAAAATCTCTTCTTATGTCTGCATCACCTCCTTTCGGTTTGCTTCCCCTCATTCCGATTTCGGAGCCGTAATAAATTTGTGGGATTCCTCGTACTGTTGAAATCAATGTTAAAGCCATTTTGTAAGCTTTTGGATCTCCATTGAAGATTTCATTCCAACGTTCTGTGTCATGATTTTCAAAGAAAACCAAAACATTGTTGATGTCTGGATATAAAAAATCGCTCGTGAAAACATTGTATAATTTTATCATTCCTGTATCCCAACCTTCCTTTTCCTGAAATGCTTTCGGCATATCACCGTACAACATAAAATCCATCACAGAAGGCAGATTCGAGTTATAACCTGCAGCTTCACCCGTTTTGGAGCCTTTTTGCCAAGCCGAAACTTGACCAGCTGTGTACAACCATGTCTCCCCTACAATATTAAATTTCGGATATTCGTCAGTAATCGCTTTTGCCCATTTCGCCATCGCATCTTTATCGTTGTATGGATAAGTATCTACACGAAGTCCACCTAACTCAGCATATTCAATCCACCAAATCGCGTTTTGGGTAATATATTTTAAAACCAAAGGATTACTCTGATTAATATCGGGCATTGAAGTATCGAACCAACCATCTAAAGCCAATTTTTTATCAATTTCTGAAACATTGGTGTCAAACTGAGACGTGGTTTTATAGTTCGCCCTTTTGAAACCTTTTTCACCATCTTCAAACCAGTGAATCCAATCTTTCGATGGTAAATCCTGAATCATCCAATGCGAAACGCCCCAATGATTGGTGACATAATCCATCACCAATTTCATATTTCGGGCATTCAATTTTTGTGATAATTCTTTGTATTCTTCATTGGTTCCGTAACGTTCATCTATTTTATACAAATCGGTTTGAGCGTAACCATGATACGTTGTTCTTGGCTCGTTATCTTCGCAAACAGGAGTTAACCAAACGGAGGTAACCCCTAAATTTTCCAAATAATCAAGGTTATTGATGATCCCTCTCAAATCACCACCATGTCTTCCATTCGGATCATTACGGTTGGCTTTTTCGGTTAAATTTATAGAACTATCGATACTTGGATTTCCATTCGCAAAACGATCAGGCATAATAAGATACATGACATCTTTTGATGTAAATGATTCTCGATTGGCTGAATTTGAATTTCGGGTTTTGAGTTCGTAATCGTATGATCCAATCGTTTTGTTATTTTTCTTTAAATTAATTTTAAATTTTGAAACGTCGATTTCGTTGGTATTAATCGTTAGAAAAACGTAGTTAGGATTTTCTACTTTTTCAATTTTTTTAATTTCAATTCCATCGGATAACTCGATAGAATGTTTTGCAATATCTTTTCCGTAAACTAAAATCTGTAGTTCGGGATTCTTCATTCCCTTCCACCAAAATGAAGGCTCTACCTTTTGGATCTGCGATTGAAAACTATTGGAAATCATCATAAGTGTTGCAATGAGAAGTAATTTGAATTTCATTGTTAAAACATTTAGTTTAATTAAGATTTAGGCAACTGATTTTGCCATTTTGTTCGCTAACCAACTGACGTAAAATAGTTGAAAGCTATGATATATCATTACTGGAAGGAGAAATAGAACCTTCTGATCCGAAGGAATTCCTAAAACCAAAACAAACAAACTCCCATGAACCAATGATTTTTTGGAACCACAAAATGTCGTTGTTATGGTATCTTCACGATTGAACTTCAATTTTTTTGATATCAGTTTCAAAATTTCGTACACGCTAAAAAATAAAATCACTCCTCCTACTGCAAGAATCAGGAACATATCGATGGAAACCGATGTGAAAACCTTCTGCAAAAATGCTGCAGAAAAGCTTTCATAAACAATAAGTAGAATGATAATTCGGTCGAATTCCGCAATCCATTTCCCGTATTTGCTCACCCATTTCTTTAATGTAGAATTAAGTAACAGCCCAAAAATCAATGGAATAAGCACCTTCATCATCAACTGTTGAAAAATTTCAGCGGAATGCCCTTCCTCCATATTTCCGGGATTCAGGAAAAAACTCATCAAAAATGGAGTCATCACAATTCCAATAATCCCCGAAATCGAAGCATTAAATATCGCCGAAGTCACATTTCCTTTCGCGATAGAAACCATCACCACGGATGATGATACTGTTGAAGGAAGACTTGCCAAAAAGAAAAATGAGATCCAAAGTGGATAATATTCTGTGCCTTTTGCAAAACCATAAAATAGAAATACTAAAAACGGAAACAGTACAAAAGTTCCAAACTGAACGACCAAATGCAGCTTCCAATTCGAGATATCCCGAATAATTTCTTTAAGATTTAGTTTGAGACCGTACAGAAAAAAAATCCCTGTAATTCCCCAATCAATAAAAGCACTTAAATTAAAATATTGATTATAGCTTTCCTTGTAAGGGAAAAACTTCCCCGCAAAAACCATTAACACCAACAACAAAAGGAAAATATTTTGTTTGTCGAAAATTTTATTCTTCATAAGATAAAAACCTTATAGATTTTGAAAATCTATAAGGCTTACAAAATATTTTACTTAATAGGTTTCAAAGAAATTGCGTATCCTCCACTTCTCACCAAATGAACAGGAATCTTGGTCTTGCTAGTTACTGTTTTCTTGTAGATATTATAGCTTTGAGGATTTTTGATGTAATCACCATCTTTTCCGTCTTCGTAAATGGTTGCCTCATACTTTTTGCCACTGTCTAAGAATGACAAATCCACTGTGAAATCTCTTGCATTTTCATCGGTGATTCCTCCCACAAACCAATTATCGGTTCCTTTGGCTTTACGTGCTGTATGGATATAGTCCCCTGGTTCCGCTGACAAAATTTTGGTATCATCCCAATCTGCGGCTACATCTTTGATAAACTGAAATGCGTCCATGTGTTTTGCATAATTTTCAGGCAAATCAGCAGCCATTTGAAGTGGCATATACATCACAACATAAAGAGCCAATTGCTTGGTCAAAGTCGTCTTTACAAAACGAGTATCTCCAGGGAAATAATAATCTAATTTGGTTTGGAAAATTCCTGGTGTGTAATCCATTGGTCCTCCCAACCATCGAGTAAAAGGTAAAATGGTCTGATGATCTGGATTGTTTCCTCCAAATGCTTCAAACTCTGTTCCACGAGCTGCTTCTGCAGAAACCCAGTTGGGATAAGTACGGCTCATACCTGTAGGACGAACAGACTCGTGAGAGTTTACCATGATTTTGTATTCGTGTGCTTTTTCAGCTATTCTAAAATAGTGATTGATAGTCCACTGAGAATAATGATGCTCTCCTCTTGGAATAATATTTCCTACATACCCTGTCTTCACAGAAGGATAATCGTATTTATTCATCAGTTGAAAAGCCTTGTCAGCCCAATTTTCATAATTAACAGCAGAACCAGAAGTCTCATGGTGCATCATCAATTTCATTCCTTTGGAATGAGCATAATCATTCAACATTTTGATATCAAAATCTGGATAAGGGGTAATGAAATCGAAAACAAACTCTTTAGAATGTCCGAACCAATCTTCCCAACCTGTATTCCATCCTTCGATGAGCAAAGCATCAAATCCATTTGCAGAAGCAAAATCGATATACTCTATTACTTTCTGATTGTTGGCAGCATGTTTTCCGTTGGGAGTTAGTTTAGAAAAATCTGTAATCCCTATATGTACATTATCCGCGGTTGAATACGCCCATTGAGATTTTCCAATAATCATTTCCCACCAAACGCCCATGTATTTTGTAGGTTTGATATATGAAGTATCCTTGTACTTAGTAGGTTCATTAAGATTGAATAACATTTTTGAATCCAAAACTTCTTCCGCCTTATTAGAGACAATAATAGTCCTCCAAGGAGAAGTTTGAGGTGTCTGCAAGTAACCTTTTGCACCTTGCGCATCTGGAGTCAAATGCGTTTTCAATTTATAATTCGTCGCATCCACTTCCAAATGTGATGCAGGATAATTATACACACCAGCTTCACCGATATTGATATAAATTGGAGTTTTGCCTTCTTTTTTCAACATTAAAGGACTCTGAACCGCATTTTTCACCAAAGCTTGCGAAGCATTCCCGTCATAGGCCTTTGGCCACCTTGCCGGAATTCCAGAGATATTGGTTTCCTGATAAAGATACTCCTGCGAATCGTAATCTGCCACAATCCAAAATGCCTTCGCGTCCCAAGGTAAATCGAACTCAGTATCTTCCTCTTTAATCACAAAATAATTGAGATTTTTTTGTTGAGGAAATTCATATCTAAAACCTAAACCATCATTAAACAATCGAAACTTAATAACCATATAACGGTCATTCTCCTTTTGATTGAGAGTTACAGCCAGTTCGTTATAATTGTTAATATAATTTTTCTTTTCGCCAAGAATTGGACTCCAAGTTTCGTTTTTTGAATCGAATTTTTCATCCGTTTTTTCAAACCCTGAAACCAAATCCTTTCCTTGTTGATTTTTTCGCTCAATTTCAGAAGCAAACTGGATGTCTCCGTCTTTCAAAAGTCTTAGACCTAATTTTGAGTCCTCAACAATCGTATTTCCTTGGTATTTTAAATTGTAATAAGGAACCCCGCTTTTCAATTGAAAATTCATTTCGAACTTACCATCGGGAGATTTTAGAGTTTGGGCATTGAGTCCCAAAGTAGAAGCTAAAAGAAAAAAAGCTCCTATTTTTATGTTTTTCATAAACTTTGAATTTGCAAGGTATAAATTTAAGGAAAACTAAACTATTTACCGAAGTTTCGTAGATTAAATTTCACAAAAAAACCGCTACCAAAAAGTAGCGGTTTCGATTATTGTTATGCTCTAATTAATTAGAGTTTTGTAACAGTCATTGTGTAGCGTCCAGAGTTATGTAAATCTAAAACTACTTTATAATTTCCCGCCTCTGAAACCTTAAAACTAGGGTCATTAGAAACAGTTCCTTCTACACTATTATATACCTGAGCTGCCTTTCCTGAAGTCAGTGTAACATCTGTACTTGCTGGTTGGATTTTCATTGCCCAATCATCGTTAGCTCTAACTTTGAAAACACCACCAGTTGTCAATGCTATAGATGCAATCTCCCAGTTTTTAGTTGCCGTGTTGAAAACAAAATCAGTATCCGAACTCCAAGAAGTTGGTGTAGCATCACCAATTAAACCTAAGTTTGCAATTACCTCTGAGTAAGTATTTCCAGCCCAATCAACTTTAAGATAATGAGTTCCAGCAGC
Organism: Chryseobacterium sp. CG10_8; assembly: GCF_058117085.1. Lineage (NCBI taxonomy): Bacteria > Pseudomonadati > Bacteroidota > Flavobacteriia > Flavobacteriales > Weeksellaceae > Chryseobacterium > Chryseobacterium sp. CG10_8. The sequence goes on from NZ_JBYVEB010000036.1 coordinate 8,030, forward strand.
AGTCACTTTGCAGTTAACTTCACCTGTTTCTACCAATATCCCTGTGAAAGTTCCATTATCTCCTTTATCACCAGACCAATCCTGATTCATAGTGAATTTATATTCTTGATTAGCATTTGCCACAAATATAAATCCTCTATACTTATTATCGCTACCTGCGGAATATAAGTTAAAAGTATTTCCTGGATTCCAATCCGCATACCCTGCAGCGCCAGCATAACCTCCTGGAACATTTATTTTTGGAAACATTGCATCATAATCAGGCTCATAAGGTACTGCAACAAAACTGGAAACATCAGAATAAACTGGATTTAATAAATCACTTTCTGTGGTTGTTTTAATTCTAATATACACAGTATGTTCTACATTTGGATCTAAACCTAAGTTTGCTAAAGCATTATTAAGATCTTCGTAAGATATAGCTGCATTAGTCCCAGTGAACAAAGCACCCAAATTAGTGTAAGGAGTGAAATCATCTCCATCTGCAGAAATTTCAATCTGGTTATTCAATTGAATTGGAGCTGTATAGGTCGCGTTGGTAATCAAAAAAGTATAAAATGTATTTGATAAATTTTGAGCTGTTACCACATACGTACCCGAAGGTGCATTATTAAATGCAGGTGAAGTTACCGCATCTTCAGCAACTTTCGGATCATTATCTCTCTCTTGGCAAGATATAATGAAAACTGAAAGTAATAAAAAGAATATGGTTTTAAATAAATTATTTTTCATTTTTTATTTCTTTAAAAATTATTAATATCCAGGATTTTGTGTCAAATTCGGATTAGCATTTAATGCAGTAGTTGGGATAGGGAATAAATTGTAAGAACTAGGAATTCCTGTTCCTCCGACAACACCTCCTTTCCAAGGCCAAACATAACTACTACCTGTGAACTTACCAAATCTAATTAAATCAGTCCTTCTTTGTCCTTCTAAATTAAATTCTCTAGCTTTTTCTGCCATAATAAAATCAAGTGTCAAATTACTTGAAGAAATTGAAGTTGCAGACCGAGCAGTTCTAAGCGCATTAACATAACTCACCGCTTGTGCCGTAGTTGCAACTGATGAACCTCTAACAGCGCACTCTGCATACGTCATATAAGCTTCAGATAATCTAAATAACGGAAAATCTGCACCTGAAAAATTTGTAACAGATGTTGTTCCCGATGTATTAAGATTTCTATATTTAATAGATGGATAACCATCTGTCCATTCTTTGTAATCAGACATCTCAAAATTATGACCTGTTGTCCAAAATAAAGCACGCTGATCCGTGGAACTGGTTAAATCAGACAATGTTCCAGCCGTGTAATCAGTCAAACTGCTTCCAAACAAACCATACCAAGCTTTTGTTGCTCTGTGTCCTCCCCAACCTGTACCAGTCAAACCAAAATCACCAGGATTAACAGTCATTGGACTACCTCCTGTACTTCCATTAATGATATAAGTTGAATTTCCATAGCTTTCAGTTCCAATTGGATCTGCAATAAGCGGAAATATCATTTCTGGTGAATTATAATTATCAAATGAGAACATTCTCTTATAATTGGAATCTAAAGAGTAACCTCCCTCATCAATTACTTTCTTTGCATATGTAGCAGCATCATTCCATCTTGCAGTTCCTGTATAGACACCAGCATTTAGATATAATCTTGACAGTAACATTCTTACTGCTGATTTGTTTGCATGTCCATATCCGGCACTTGCAGCAATGGTCGGTTCTATCGCAAGAAGTTCACTTTCAACAAAGTTGAAAAGCTCAGTTCTTGAAGCTTGAGGTTTAGGTGTGGAGATACCTAAATCTGCTTCAGTAACCAAAACGCCCTTTCCAAAGCAATCTATCATATAAAAATACGACAAAGCTCGTAAAAATCTTAATTCAGCAATATATTGATCTTTGTTTGCATTTGACGAGTTTTGTAATGCCGCAATCAAACTGTTTGCCTGAGGAATTGTATAATAAACTCTATCAAAAAGGTAACGGAAAAACTTATTATCTGCTGTCCACCCAGAAGTCGTTGTCAATTGGTCCAAACCATTATCCCCCCACCTATTCTTCATACCATCTGCAGTAAAATCTTGAAGATTAATAATCCCTCTCAAAAAAACCGTTTCCCCTTTGTCGTCTCCAGTAACATCTGATTCACCAGGTCCATTGGCACTTGACATCGATAGAGAAGCATAAATTTTTGCTACCAAACCATCAACTGCATTAGGCTGTGTTTCTATTAGTTGCTCTAATGTTAATTTATATTCAGGTGTAGTATCTAAATCACCAACACATGAACTTAACGATACCATAGCCAAAGCTAATATTGATATCTTTATTTTATTTAATTTCATAATTCTGTAATATTAATGTCTTAAAAATCAAGATTTAGACCTACAGTATATACACGAGGTCTTGGATAAAAATTATAATCAATAGCATTGAAATTTTCAGGGTCCATTCCATCGTACTTAGTTACAATAAATGCATTATTGACTGCCCCATATACTCTTACAGATAAGTCATTAAACAATTTGTTAAATTTATAACCTACTGTAATGTTTTCACAACGCAAGAAACTTGCATCTTGCAAATTGTAATCAGATAATGCTTCCATAGAAGTTTTCGTAGTAAAACGATCGTCTGCCGAACCATTGTAAAAATTCAACACATTGTACAAACTATTAGAGTTCACCGGATTAGAAGCTTCCGTATACCCTCTATTTACAGGAGCTCCATAATACACTTTTCCACCCATCTGTCCCCTGAAACTTGCAGAAAGATCAAAGTTTCCAACATTCAATAAAGTCCCAAATCCAAAAGTCCAATTTGGTCTTAATGCAGTGTAATACTTATCGTCTGGGGTAAGTTCTCCATCTCCATTTCTATCAACAAAAACTCCAGGTAAAACACGTCCATTATTGTCATAAGCTTGCTCATAAACATATGCAGAATAAGGTTGTTCACCAACAGCATGGTAAGCTAACAAAACTCCTGTGCCAGCAAATGATAATGATGACTCAGCAGCTTGAACACTTGATCTGCCATTAAGATCCTCAACTTTTCCAATGTTATAAGAAAGGTTTCCATTCAATTCCCAAGTTACGTTTCCTTGCTTTACAGGAACTACATTCAAGGTAAATTCAGCCCCTTTATTAGTCAACGAACCTACATTATCAACATATTCATTTGTCAATAATTGTCCTGGTGGAAAAGTTACTTTAGCTAATAAATCATCAGTTTCTCTAAAATAGTACTCTATTGATCCAGAAACTCTTCTGCTTTTTGTTGCAAAATCAAATCCGGCATTATATGTTGTCGTTTTTTCCCATGTTAACAAAGGATTGAAGGCCAACGCAGTGTAAAATCCGGGTAATGCAACTCCATTAGAGTCATACTGCTGCGGAAAGTAAAAATACTTAACACCACCCACTTCATAAAAACCAGTATATGGGTAAAAACCAGCAGATCCAGTAATATCTTGCTGACCAGTTTTACCCCATCCTAATCTCAATTTCAACTCCGAGAATTTTGAATCGCCAATCCAGTCCTCGTCGTTCATTTTCCATGCAAATCCGACTGCAGGGAAATGACCCCATCTTCTGTCAGCTGGGAAAAGTGAAGAAGCATCTGCTCTGTATGTTAAAGTAAATAAGTACTTATCTAAAATATTGATATTTGATCTTCCAAAGAAAGATTGAATATTTAACTCATTATTATAATTATTAATATACTTGCTAAAAGGCATTTCGTACCTCAAACCAGTGGTAGCATCATAATCGAATAGACGTTTATTCCCTTTATTCTCAAAATTTTGATAAGAATACCCTCCTTGGATTTCAAATTTTGAAATTGTCATATCCTTTCTATCTTTAGAATAAACTAAATAAGCATCCAACAATTTGTTATTGATGTGCTGTTCTTCCCAGTAATTTAATCCTGGATTATACACACCTCCAACTGCAGTTGTACCAGAATAAACGGCTTTATAAGTCGCTAAAGCATTATCTTCGTATGTCTCTTCAATAGTTGACTTCGAAGTTTCTAAACCAAGATTAACAACCGCTCTTAACTCAGGCAAAAAATGCATTTTGTAATCAAACTCAACATTTCCAAGTAGCTTATTCACTTTCTCTGGTCTCTTTCTCTGCATTAGAAGAGCAACTGGATTGGTTGTACCATCCATCAAATATCCATTGAAGTTTTGATAATAAGATCCGTCAGCATTGTACACTGGTTTGCTTGGATCCGCTGATAAAGCTCCTGCTATTGCACCTCCTTCATCAATTGCATTTTTATCAGACATAATACCTTTTGCATTGATATCAATTTTCAAATGTTTATCAAACAGTGTTGGGGTCAACTTAACAGACCCTGTAAATCTTTCATAATCACTTGTTTTTACAACACCTTGAGTATTGTTATATCCAAAGGAAATTCTTGAAGGAATAACTTTAAACATATTTGCCCTTAAGCTTAACGTATGGTCTGTGGAAATTGTATTTCTAAAGACCTCATCTTGCCAATTGGTATTATAGATCGTTTGATTACCATTCTCGGTAACTCCCAACATAGAAGAATATGATGGATTATACTCATTAATGAACCTTTCAAAAGTTGGCCCATCCATTACATCTAAAGTTTTGGTCACTCTTCCAAAAGAAACAGATCCATTATAGTTAATCCTCAATTTTCCTGATGATCCTTTCTTAGTTGTAATAATGATTACACCATTAGAGGCTCTCGAACCATAAATCGCTGTTGCCGAAGCATCTTTCAATACAGAGAATGACTCAATATCATTAGGGTTAACCAAACTCAATGGATTGGATACACCAGCGGGATTAGAGGAATCCAATGGCACTCCGTCAATAACAATCAATGGATTATTATTTGCCGTTAACGATGCACCACCTCTAATGCGGATATTAGGTGCAGAGTCAGGCTTACCACCATCAGACGTAATTCTAACTCCTGGTGCTTTACCATTGATTAATTGATCCGCAGATACAATGGCACCTTTGTTAAAATCCTTCTCACCTAATGCAGTTACAGAACCTGTCAAATCAGATTTCTTTTTGTTCCCATAACCAATAACTACCACTTCTTCAATCTTAGTCTCCTTTTTTGGAGTAAGAGAGTCAGAAGTAGTTTGCGCGTGTAGAAATGTTCCTGCCAATAAGAAGGCTGGAGCAATTTTCAGTACTGTACTAAAGTTTCTCACTTATATTTTATTTTAAAGTTAATTTCTCAGTCTCTAGGGCTACTCTATTCTAAAAAGTAGCGCTCTAAATTAATATTTTTTCTATATCTGTTAACAATTTATTAATGTTAAACTGATTTTCATGAGTAAAATCATTTCCTCTAATATTTTATTAACCATAAAATATTGAATTTCAATCAAATAATTCTTTAAGTAATTTTAACTAAATATTAGAATTTTAACAAAAAACCAAACGGATGTTTAGCATATTTTTAGTTTTTCGGAGCTTTTTTCCTCCAACAAATCCCCAAAAAATATATCCAAAACATATTTTATCAAAATTTTCGCTCAATAACGTATCTTTGCAGTCTAAATTTAGTACAATGTCACAGAGAAAAATGATAACGGCTGCATTACCTTACGCCAATGGTCCTGTTCATATTGGTCACCTTGCAGGAGTGTATGTTCCAGCCGATGTCTATGCGAGATTTCAAAGAAGATTAGGAAACGATGTTGCTTTCATTTGCGGAAGTGACGAACACGGTATTCCTATTACCATACGTGCCAAAAAAGAAGGTGTTACACCTCAAGATATCGTAGATAAATATCACGGAATTATTAAAAAATCCTTCGAAGATTTAGGTATTTCGTTTGATGAATATTCAAGAACGACTTCACCAAAACATTACGAAGTAAGTCAAGATTTTTTTAACACCTTATATAATAAAGGAAAATTTACTGAAGAAGTCTCTGAACAATATTATGATGAACAAGCAGGAGAATTTCTTGCAGACCGTTATATTGTGGGAACTTGCCCAAATTGTGGTAACGAAAACGCTTATGGTGACCAATGTGAAAAATGTGGTTCTACCCTTTCTCCAAGTGAGTTAATCAATCCAAAGTCGGCTTTAAGCGGAAATGTTCCAGTTCTGAAAGAGACCAAAAACTGGTATCTCCCTTTAAATGACTACGAAAATTTCTTAACCGATTGGATTATTGAAGGTCACAAAGACGATTGGAAACCTAATGTATATGGACAAGTAAAATCTTGGTTAAATGATGGTTTGAAACCTCGCGCTATGACCCGCGACCTTAACTGGGGCGTTCCAGTTCCACTTCCAGATGCAGAAGGGAAAGTGCTTTACGTTTGGTTTGATGCGCCGATTGGATACATTTCTTTCACCCAAGAATGGGCTGAGAAAAATGGAAAAAATTGGAAAGATTATTGGCAAAATGATAATTCGGATTTGATTCATTTTATTGGTAAAGATAATATCGTGTTTCATTGTATTATTTTCCCAAGTATGTTAAAAGCTCACGGTGATTATATTCTTTCGACCAATGTTCCAGCATTTGAATTTTTGAATTTAGAAAACGATAAAATTTCAACCAGTAGAAATTGGGCAGTTTGGGCTCACGAATATGTTGAAGAATTCCCAGGGCAGCAAGATGTTTTGCGTTATTCACTTCTATCATCTGCGCCAGAAACTAAAGATAATAATTTCACTTGGAAGGATTTTCAAACCAAAAACAATTCTGAATTGGTGGGAATTTTCGGAAATTTCATCAATCGTGTGGCTGTTTTGATTCATAAATACTACAATGGTGTGGTTCCAGAAGGAAACCCTAATTCTGAAGAGCTTGCCGAAATTGAAAAGGCTAAGAACGAAATCGCAGAATCTTTAGAAAAATTTGAATTCAGAAATGCATTGTCTGCTTTGATGAATTTAGCAAGATTCGGTAACCAATATCTTCAAAACGAAGAGCCTTGGAAAACTATTAAAGACAGCCCAGAGAAAACAGCTCAATCTTTATTCGTTTCTGCTCAGATTGCAGTAGCTTTAGCCCAATTGAGCGAACCTTTTATGCCATTTTCTTCTGAAAAATTATTAAATACCTTTAATATAGAACAGAAAAACTGGAACGAAATTTCAGGCGTTCTTATCGAAAGTGGACATCAAATTAATGAATCACCACTCCTGTTCTCAAAAATTGAAGATGAAGTGATTGAAGCTCAAATTCAAAAATTAGAAGCAACTAAACAAGCCAACGCTAAAACCAACCCTAACGCAAGCCCTATGAAAGACGAAATACAATTCGACGATTTTACGAAAATAGACCTAAGAACTGCTACCATCCTTGAAGCTGAAAAAGTAGAAAAAGCAGATAAACTTTTAAAACTGAAAGTAGATACTGGTGTTGATATGAGAACCGTAGTTTCTGGTATCGCAGAAAGCTTTACCCCTGAAGAAGTTGTAGGAAAACAAGTAATGATTCTTTTGAATCTCGCTCCAAGAAAAATTCGTGGAATTGAGTCTCAGGGAATGTTGTTATTGACTACAAAACCGGATGGAAAATTATCTTTTGTAACTCCTGACGAAAAAGTGGAAAACGGAATTGAGATTGGATAAATAGATTTCAGATATTAGATATCAGATTATAGATAAAAAAAGATTTCAGAATTTTCTGGAATCTTTTTTTATTTGAATTACATTTTCACTTAATAATTTCTATTTTTATTCTATGAAAAGGCTTCGATATTTCATCACAATATTTTCGGTTTTAATAATTGCTCTTAATTCTTGCAAAGACAAGAAGCCAGTAATTAGACATAAAAAAGAAGAAACAAAATTAGACACACTTAAACCAACTGCTATTGCAGAAAAAGTAGATTCTGCAGAATTGAAACGTCAAGAGAAGGAAGAAATAGAATGGAAAATACACGAAAAAGAAATTGCTCGGATTGAAAAAGAGGGCAAAAAAAATTTCGTTTACAATCAAAAAGATAAAAAGTTTCTATTTCAGCTTTTTTGTACACGACAAAAGAATGAAATTGTAGTTTTTAAAAAGATGAAAATTTTAAAAGATGGAAAATTTCTGCAAGAGATAAAATTTGATGTTGATTCAAATTACGTTTATCGTACATACGAAATAGATATTGAGAGCAATAAAGACTGCAATTTTGATGGAGTTAATGATTTACAAATAATTAATTGGCATGGAATGGTGGATCGATCTTTTAGTCTATATATTTATGAAAAAAAATCTGAAAAATTCAAATTCATTCCCTCATATAGTAAAATATTAAATCCAGATATTGATAATGAAAAAAAAGAAATTCATTCTGTTTATCATATTGGTCCCTCAGATTACTATCATGATGTATACAAATGGCAAAGTGGGAAATTTGTTTCCGTTGAATAAATTACAATCTAGACACGAAATTAATTGGCTCTTAAAATAGAATTACTAAAGATTATTAATGAAATTACAGTTGGTAATAAGGACATTAAATTTTAATATAGATAGATTTCAGATACTAGATTTCAGATTTTAAATTAAATTTGTTTAAATATTTAAAAGATTTCAGAATTTCTGAAAGCTTTTTTTATTGATCTCAATGAAAAGTAAGCACGATTTTTGCTTTCGTTTAGAAAATTACTGTGATGAAAAATCTCTTTTTAGTTTTCAGTTTCTTTTCATTGATCAGCTGCAATCAATCTTCTGATAAACAACTTTTGGCAGTTTCGGAAAGTGAAATGGTGTCAGAAAAACTAGTAATGGTTGATAGTGCTAGTGCTGCGGCAGAATATGAGGCTCCGCCGCCACCTCCTTCCAAAGAAGAGCCTCGCTCTCCCAAAAAGGTGGATACTATTTCCAAGAAGATTATCAAAAATGGTGAAATGGGAATTATCGTTGGAAACATCAACACCGCTAAATCACAAATTAATGAACTCTTAAAACAGAACAACGCTTATATCCAAAACGAGAATTTCAATAACACAGAAACTTCAGAAAATTTAAATTTGGTAATAAGAGTTCCTCACCAAAAATTTGACCAACTGGTTAATTCATTCTCTGAAGGAATCGGAACGGTAGATTTTAAAAATATTTCATCTGAGGACGTAACCGAAGAATACACCAACACTGTCATCAAATTAGAAAACAAAAAAATATACCTCGAGAAATACCGAAATCTTTTGAAGTCTGCGTCTACCACAAAAGATATGCTGGAAATTCAGGAAAATATTAGAGCCTTGGTGGACGAAATTGATATCACCGAAGGAAGAATAAGATACTTAGACGATAGAGTAAATTATAGCACCTTAAACCTGTCTGTAACTAAAGAAAAAGCTAGAACATCGGTTACTTCCAAAATTGGATTCGGAAGCAGATTCGTAGATTCTATCGCAGAAGGTTGGAACTCTTTTATCAGTTTTCTTTTAGGAATTGTCTCCTTCTGGCCTTACTTGTTTCTGGTTCCTGTTATCGTTTTTGGGTGGAAAAAATGGAAAAACAGAAAGAAATAAATATTTTTCTAATTCCAAGTGATGCAAGAACAATATCAGATCTTTTGATTTAGATAAAAAGCTTTCAGAAATTCTGAAAGCTTTTTTGTGATTCAAAAACTCAGTTGAATTAGGAATCAATTTTTTGTGATTCTATTGCTTTTTTACGAGCTTCCACAGCTTGCAAAATAGAATCTGACGCACTATTAACCGCTTTAATAGCATACGAAACGCTTAATTCTGCATATTTTTCTAATGTTTCGGCGTAGGCTGTTTCGTATTCAGATTTTACATCAGCAGCTAATCGAAGAGCCTTTATCTTAAGAGCTTCTACTCCATTATCCAAATGGGTTCTCACAGAAGTCCAATCTTCTTTCAAATCGTCTCGCCAAGATTCTGTCATATTTTTAAATTCGGTTTCCTCTTTTGAAACATAATCATTTAGTTGATTTCTCCAATTTTCTAAATCCTGTTCGGATTTGCTTTCTGCTATTGCAAACTCGTCTTCTACCTGTTTGGTTTTTTTTGATAACTCCGATAAGAGTTCTGATAATTTTTTTGCCATGGTAAAGTTTTTTTTAAAAAAGTGCCTACTCTTTTCGTTTTCGGCTTCCCGATTTTTTGGTTTATAAAATTGATGATATTCTATTGCTCTACTTTTTTATTAGTACTATTTCCAAAAATAAATTTAAAGAAGTAGAGTCTTTTGTCTTTTGAAACCATTGTAAATAATATTACACAGAAAAAGGTACTGAATAAAATTACAGCATAACAAATCGACTGCATTATCTCTCCATTCTTATATCCTTGCTGAATGGGTAAAGTAGCAATTACCGCAGCTCCTAAACCCTTGGCTATCATTACCGACATTACAGATTTATCCAATACGGGAGTATTTTTATTGATGACCAACTTCACGACTAACACTCTTGCCAAAAAGACACAACCTACAATAATCGCTGTCCATTCTAATATCCGTGAATTGCCAATTTGGATACTTAATCCAACATAAACGAAAAAGAAAATTCTTAATAAAAATTCGATTTGGTCATAAAAAGTTCTCTCGGAGTTAGTAATAATAATGTTTGGGTCTGTAATATATTTTTTCAGTTTTTCTGGAATAAAAGTCTGAACATTACCAACCGTTACACCAAATGATAATGCAGTTAGTGGTCCATTAAATTCTAGTAACTCAGCTATTCCGAAAATAATAAATAGAAAGGCTAATGATGAAAACTTAGTTCTCTTTAAAATTCGGTTTCTATTAATAATCACTGCCCAAATAATCGCCCCACTAATCCCAATTATCAAAGAAAATATCATAGAAAAAACAAAATCTAAAAATATTTTTGTAGAGCTACTACTCGATTGATCCATCATATAATTCATAATACTAATAGGTAAAGCCAAGGTAAAAATATCCGTCATAGCCGATTCCATGATCAACGTTGTCTTGGTTTTTTGCTCTACTTTGACTCTACTTACAAGACCAGTTACCACAGCAGTATTAGTTCCCCCAAGTGTTGTTCCAACAAAGGCAGACTCCAAAATACTAAGTTTGAAAATATAGTGGCAAAAAACCGTAATTGTAAAAGAAGTTGCCAAAAAACCAAAAGTTGTAATACCCATTGTTGCCCGAAAGGACTGTATAACATCTGTTATTTTAAGATTGACTCCACTATTATATAGAATCCAACATAACACAACATTACTAAATACCGAACCCATTTGACCAAAATTTCGAGCATCTATTACGTGAAACACCGGTCCTAGAAGAAGACCTAAAACGATTAGTCCAATAACATCCGGGATATTATATTGTTCGAATATCACTCGAAAATAGAAACCAAGGAATATTATAATCCCAATGAGGATCAATATAACAGGAGTAGACAACATTTAGAAAGTTCAATTAATATTTAAAGGATATACCACAATAGTGCGTGACCATAATGAAAGCACCAAAACGACAAAACATTATTATCATAAAAATGCTTTGTAACAAACAAGAAAGACCTTAAAATAGCTCAAACAAATCTTTAGGCAGTACTACTAGAAAAAAGAAGAATATACATCATGTTATTAGTTTTCAGGTTATTGTTTTTTGTTCCGAAATAAAAAAGGTATTATCCAAATTATTCCTTCACTCAAAATTAGGTAAATATTTTAAATATCAATAATATTTTATGCTCTATAGAAAATTATTTTAATAATCATCGGTAATTATTAACGATTTAAACAATCAAAAACTCTTTTATTCTTTCCCTAACTACACAAAAAAAAGGTGCAAAACTGCACCTTTAATCATTTATTAAAAGAAATATTAATCCAAATCTACAGGCTGTAAAGCATCTAAATCTTTCACCTCGTATGGAATATTCTGTAAGATATATTCAATAGCTTCGATTCTTGCTTTTGACTTACGATTGGCTTTGATAATTTTCCAAGGTGCAAATTCTGTATTGGTCTTATCAAACATCTTTTCCTTATATTCTGTGTAAGAATCCCATAATTCCAAAGATTTTTGGTCTACAGGGCTGTATTTCCATTTTTTCAATGGGTCATTGATAATTTCTTTGAAGCGCTTCTCTTGCTCGTCTTTGGAAATAGAAAAATAAAGTTTCAAAACATAAGACCCAGAAGTGATTAACATTTTTTCAAACTCGTTAACCTGCTCCATGAAAACGGTGTATTGCTCCTTAGTACAGAATCCATTAACTGGTTCTACTACTGCTCTGTTATACCAGCTTCGGTCAAAAAAGACAATTTCTCCTTCGATAGGTAACTGATTAACATATCTTTGAAAGTACCATTGTCCTTTTTCTACCTCATCAGGTTTTGGTAATGCAACTACTCTGTGTTGACGAGGATTAAGATTCTCGGTAATTCTACGAATAGCACCTCCTTTTCCTGCCGCGTCACGCCCTTCGAAAACCACGATGACTCTCTTCTTATTTTCGACTACCCAGTTAAGAAGTTTAATCATTTCTTCTTGGAGTTTTGCTAATCTCTTTTCGTAACGTACAAAACGAAAAGCCTTATCTACATCCAGACTTCCGCTCTGCAAAAGCGCATAAATCCCTTTTTTAGAATTTAATATCTCAAATTGTTCTTGTGTAATTTTCATAATGTAAAATATTTAATAGGATAAAAAAGGGTATTAAAAATCGATTTGCTTAATCATTCGGAAATATCTCTGTACAACATTAGGGTCTGGATTAACCACGGCTCCAGATTGACCTTTTCCAGTGTAATTGAACTGAGAAAGAACATATCTTATCGCTTCTAATCTTGCTTTGGTCTTATTATCTGACCTTACAATTACCCAAGGTGCAAAAGCATTATGGGTCCTACTAAACATTTGGTCTTTGTAATAAGTGAATTCATCCCAAAGTTCTTGACCTTTCTCGTCAACTGGACTATATTTCCATTTTTTAAGAGGATTTTTCAATCTTCTATTAAATCGGTATAGCTGCTGATCTTTGGAAACAGAAAACCAAAATTTGATAATTGTAGTCCCTTCTTCGTACAGCATGTGCTCGAATTCTGGAACTTGTACCATATATCTTTCATACTGTTCTGGCGTACAAAATCCCATCACTGGTTCTACAACCGCTCGGTTATACCAACTGCGGTCAAAAAAAACAATCTCGCCCTTGTTGGGAAGTTCTTTCACATAACGTCGGAAGTACCATTGTCCTCGCTCCACATCTGTTGGCTTATTAAGAGCAACCAAACGCATTGCACGAGGATTAAGATGCTCAATAAAACGTTTAATCGTCCCACCTTTTCCAGAAGCATCTCTGCCTTCAAAAATAATGGCAACTTTCTTCTTGTTTTCTACTACCCAGTTTTGGAGGTTCACCAATTCAGCTTGGAGTTGCTTGAGTTCTTCCTCATACAGAAACTTGTCCAATACACTTTTGTACATTGGATCCTCGTTGTTGTCCTTCAGAAAACCCACCAAGTCCTTTCTGGTCTCTAATTTTTCAAAATTTTCTATTTCCATTTTAAGTCTATTTTTTCATTATAAATTTACGTCAATTTCCCCACATTTATTTAAAAATATAGACTGACATTTCGCATATCATTATTAAGTTTATGCAACTCCAATAATTGGCAAAACACATTTTTGAGCTAATAAAAGAATGAATACATTTGTGATAGCTATAAAGAAAACCACATAATTTTGAATTTTTAAAATGAATACAAGCATTAGAATTTTTATAAGCATCTTGTTGTTTTTCTCGGCAATCATTAATTCACAAACGACGTCAATAAGTAATGAAGAAAGACAATATCTATTGCAACATATATATCCTTTACACTCGTTAGAGCCAGAGGTAAATTTCAGTGAAGATTCTATTGTATTTGATAAGTTCTTTTCCAATGTAAAATACTTGGGCTTGGGAGAAGGTTCTCATGGTGCAAGTGAAATTTTCAAGGTAAAAGGTAAAATTGCACGATATTTTTTTGAAAAAAATAAAGGTGGTGTATTTACTATTGAAGATGCGATGTCAAAGTCATTTTTACTCAACAATTACATTATTGACAACAAAAATAATGGCAAGAAATATCTAATGAATTTAGACTATTGGATTTATCAAACTGATGAAATATTAGATTTGATAGATTGGTTTAAAACATATAATGATAATAATACCAATAAAATTATTTTTTCTGGCTTTGACATGAACACTTGCTCAGGTTCTGTAGTTGAAATCAAAACAATTCTGACGAAAAATGAAATAAAAGATGAAAGCATAATAGAATTATCCAAGAAGCTTTTAGAGTTAAGTAAATTAAAAAAGAACCAACCTTCTAAAAAAAGGGATTTAAGCTCAAAAGCATTGCTTGACATCGAAAAAATCAAAGAAGACTTGGATGATGTAAAAGATAAAAAAGACAGGTCTTGGGCTTTACAAAATTTAAGAATCTTGGAGCAGTTTATCGGAAAGACCTATGAAAAACGGAATAGATATATGTCAGAAAATATTTTCTGGATTCATGAAAATTATCCCGATTTGCCTATGCTGATTTGGGCACATAATTCACATATAAAAAAAACTGATCAAGAGACGGGATACTATTTAAAGGAAAAACTTAAAGATGAATATGTTAATTGCGGTACATTTTTTTACGAAGGTTATAGTTCAGTTATAGATGAAAGCTACAAGATCAGTTCAACTTATATAGAAAAAGCGGAGCAAGCCTCACTCGAAGAAATGTTGAACTCCTTTGAAATTCCAATTTTTATTTTGGATCTGAAATCTATTAAAAATGAAAATAACAGTTTAGCAAAAGTACTAATGGATAAGATTAATTATCGTACAATTGGCTCATCATTGATGAAAAATAATATTCGTTCAGGCATTATTACAAATGATTTTGATTATCTAATTTTTGTTAATAAAACCACCGCTTCCCAAATACTGAAGAATTAGAGTATTATGTTGATGCACAACCTTTCCATAAAAACTTTCAGGAGAGATTATATTTTCGTGAATCCAGGTCACCTTAATTAGAAAGCACCGTTGAGTGTAGGATAAATTTTGGAATTTCTATTTCGAATTTCTTTTTTGTGGTCAAATTTTCGACCAAATATTTGCCACTCATATTCCCTACTCCAGAACGCAACATTACATTGGAAAAATACGTAAAAGATTCCTCAGGAAGGATTTCTGGAGTCAGACCAATAACGCCATCACCAATGACTTCCGTAAATCCAAAACCTACATCATAAATAAGCCATTTTCTTTTCAGGATTTTGACGCTGCCTGAGCCCAAATTTTCAATTGTTATATGATAACGGAACACATACCTATTCTCTGATGGAAAACTGTTTTTAACATCGTATTCGGGAGTAACGCTTACTCTAATATTATGAGTTATTTTAGAAAACATGGGATATATGTTAAATTACTGAATGCAAAAATCTCGCCTATTTGATAGGCGAGATTCGTAAAAGTTAAATTGGAGAACTTATTATAGTTCCAAAGCTTTTCTTTCGTCTCCTCCCATCAAGATTTCAACAGGGTTATCGATGGCTTCTTTAATAGCTACCAAAAATCCTACAGACTCTCTTCCGTCGATGATTCTATGGTCATAAGACATCGCCAAATACATCATTGGTCTAATCTCTACCTGTCCATTAACAGCAACTGGTCTTTGGATAATATTGTGCATACCTAAAATTGCAGATTGTGGTGGATTGATAATCGGTGTAGAAAGCATAGATCCGAAAACTCCTCCATTGGTAATGGTGAAAGTTCCTCCAGTCATTTCGTCCACAGAAATTTTTCCGTCTCTTACTTTTTCAGCAAGTGCTTTGATGTTGGCTTCAACTCCACGGAAAGTCATATTTTCTGCATTTCTAAGTACAGGTACCATTAATCCCTTTGGACCAGAAACCGCAATAGAAATATCACAGAAATCATAATTAACTTTGAAATCTCCGTCGATAGATGCATTAACATCTGGATACATTTGCAACGCTCTTGTTACTGCTTTGGTAAAGAAAGACATGAAACCAAGTCCTACTCCATGTTTTGCAGCGAATTCGTCTTTGTATTGCTTTCTAATTCTGAAAATTTCGGACATATCTACTTCATTGAAAGTAGTCAACATCGCAGTTTCATTTTTAACAGAAACCAATCTTGCTGCTAATTTTCTTCTCAATGAAGAAAGTTTTGTACTGGTCATTCCTCTGTTTCCACTTGTACCAGAAACTGAACCCATAGAAACTGTTGCGTTTTGCGCATCTTCTTTGGTAATTCTTCCGTCTCTTCCACTTCCAGAAACTTGAGAAGCTTCAATACCTTTTTCGTCTAATATTTTTTTAGCAGCAGGAGAAGGCGTTCCTGTTGCATAAGTTGAAGCAACAGCTACTGGTTTTTCAGCAGGCTTAACTTCTTCTTTTTTCTCTACTTTTGGTTCTTCGGATTTTGCTGGAGCACTTCCTTCTGGTTTTGCAGCATCCATATCAATCAAACAAACCACTTGTCCAACCTCAACCACGTCTCCTTCTTCTGCCTTCAAAGTGATAATCCCACTCTCCTCAGCAGGAAGTTCTAATGTTGCTTTGTCCGAATCAACTTCTGCAATAGGTTGGTCTTTTTCTACGTAATCACCATCTTTTACTAACCAAGTTGCAATTTCTACTTCGGTAATGGATTCTCCCGGAGAGGGAACTTTCATTTCTAATACTGCCATTCTATAAGAATTTTGTTAAAATTTTCTGCATAAAAAATGCAGTTTTTCGTGATTTAAAATTGATGTGCTAAGTTATGAATTTTTCATGGACTGAAAAATAGTTGCGGGGAGTTTTAAAGATTATTTTTATCTATGATATTAATCTATTTTCTTAAACTCCAATTCGCTTTCGTTACTCAATCTGTCGATGGCTTTTATCGCGATCACTTTTAGCTTTTGATTGCCTTGGAATACTTCAATCTGTTTTGATAAAACATCAGACTCTAAGATCTCGTAACTCCAAGTATCTCCGTACTGGGTGTACAAAATCCAACGAAATGCCTTTTCGGTTCCTTTGTTGCTCCAATCCGCTTTAATTGTATTACCATTTCGTTGAGCTACCAACAGAGGTTTTTCCATTTTTTGAACTTTCAACCAAGGCGTTGCTGGAACCAAAGCCTTTTCGTGGTACATGCTTTTGATCGTATTCAGCATTTCTTGAGTTTTAGTAACTCCATCTACGCTATAATGGATTTCACCTTTATCATGAGGAAGCACCTGTCTAATGGTGGTCATCTGATTATAAATTTCCTGCGAACGATTGGCAACATCCTTTAAGCCAACTGTATTGAGACCTACCCAAAGATGTCGATTGTGGGTATTCTCGGATTGCCACCATTTCAAAAGTGAAGAAAAACGCTGTCCTCCTTCTTCTTTCCAATACAATTGCGGCGAATAATAATCGACCCAACCTTGGTTAAGCCAAAGTTTGGCATCTGCATAGATATCATCATGTTGAGAACTTCCTTTAACATCGGCTGGATAACCAGATTTCCAAATTCCGAATGGAGAAATCCCAAATTTAACCGAGTTTTTAGTGGTCTTAATTTCTTTGTAAACTCGCTCTACAAATTTATTGACATGATCTCGCCTCCAATCTTCCTTACTCAAAGTTCCACCAGAAGAGACATAAGCATTCCATGATTTAGAATCTGGAAAATCTCTTCCATAGTTATATTCTTTATAAGGGTAAAAATAATCGTCCATGTGCAATCCATCGATATCGTACCTCTTAACCAAATCCATAATCACCGCTGAAACATGATTCTGAACATTTTGACTTGCAGGGTCAAACCAATAGGTTCCGTTTTTTAGCTTCACCACATCATCAGACATTATTTTAACCATAGATCCAGAAGTAATCGTTCCTCCCGTAGTATGATAAGCGCGGTAAGGATTAATCCAGGCATGTAATTCCATCCCTCTTTTGTGAGCTTCAGTAATCCAAAATTCTAAAGGGTCATAACCCGGATCCTTCCCTACACTTCCCGTTAAAAAAACAGACCATGGCTCCAAATTACTCCTATACATGGCATCTGCAGAAGGTCTTGCCTGAAAAATAACCGCATTGAAGTTAGCATCTTTCAACATATCCAAAATCCTAATTGCTTCTGCCTTTTGTTGTTCAACGGAAAGATTACTTTTGGAAGGCCAATTGATATTAGCTACCGTCGCAATCCACGCTGCACGAAATTCTCTATTAATTTCAGGAAGATTAGGCTTGTAATCCGCCACTTTGGTTGGAGTAGGTTTTGGATTAGTAGTAACTTCAGATGTTGTTTCAACATTTTCACTACGGTCCCTCTTTCGGTCTCTCTTTTGAGCAGCACAAGAAAAGAAAATAAAGGAGGTTAAAATATATAGGATTGTTTTTTTCATGGGTGCAAAAATAAGGTAAATTATGCCAACAAAAAAGGTCTGTTGTATATCAACAGACCTTAGATTTTTACAATATGAGATTATCTTACCAATCTCTTCTTCTATTGTTATTATCGTTTCTTCTTTGGAATCCTCCTTCTCTTCTTTGGAAACCTCCAGAGCTTCTGTTCTCTTTTGGTCTTGCTTCTGAAACGTTAAGTACTTTTTCTTTGAATTCTCTTTGATTAAGTTCTTCGATTGCTTTAAGAGCTTCATCGTTATCCGGCATTTCTACAAAACCGAAACCTCTTGATCTCCCTGTATCTCTATCGTTAATGATTTTTGCTGAAGAAACTTCTCCGTAATTGCTAAATAATGCTTCCAACTCGGACTCAACTGTATTGTAATTGAGATTTGAAATAAAAATGTTCATAATAAAAAAATTGTTTGTTAAATTACCTAAAAGAAAAACAACAAACGATATATAATAAACATTAATTGATTTCTGAAAATAATTCTGCGAAGATATTGAAATAAATTTAAAGATACCCAATATATTTTTGAAAAAATTAAATTTTCTTTCTATGTTTTAATAAAAAAGACGCAAAAAATTTGCGCCTTCTCTATTGTATATGTACTATGCTTAGTCAGCTTTTGCCATTCTCTCAGCACGTTTTCTCTCCTCTTCAGAAAGAATTTTCTTACGCATTCTGATGAAGTTTGGTGTTACCTCGATTGCTTCGTCACCTTGGATATATTCCATACATTCCTCTAAAGAGAAAAGAATTTTTGGAGCGATGCTTCCATCTTTATCTTTACCAGCAGCACGCATGTTGTTCAATTGTTTTGCTTCAACGATGTTTACTACTAAATCTCCAGGCTTGTTTTGTTCACCAACGATCATTCCTGTGTAGATTTCCTCACCTGGATCAACGAAGAATTTACCTCTATCTTGTAGTTTAGAAATCGAATATTCTGTAGCTGGACCAGTAGTTTTACTAATTAATACACCAACCAATCTTCCTGGAATTGCTCCTTTGAAAGGCTTATATTCTGTAAAACGGTGTGCCATAATCGCTTCACCAGCAGTAGCAGTCAACATCTGAGAACGTAATCCGATCAAACCTCTTGAAGGAATCTCGAATTCCATGTGTTGCATTTCACCTTTGGTTTCCATGATGTGCAAGTCTCCTTTTCTTTGTGTAGCCAAATCGATTACACGAGAAGCGTATTCTTCTGGAACATCAACAACTAAAGATTCGTAAGGCTCACATTTTTCACCATCGATATCTCTCAAGATAACCTGAGGTTGACCAATCGTCATTTCGTAACCTTCTCTTCTCATCGTTTCGATCAAAACAGAAAGGTGAAGAATACCACGTCCGAATACCAAGAAAGTGTTAGCATCTTCAGTTTGCTCAACTCTTAATGCTAAGTTTTTCTCCAATTCTTTGTTTAATCTTTCTTTCAAGTGGTTGGAAGTCACATATTTTCCATCTTTACCGAAGAAAGGCGAATTGTTGATAGAGAACGTCATGTTCAACGTTGGCTCATCGATAGACAATCTTGTCAATGGTTCTGGATTTTCAAGATCTACAAACGTATCTCCAATTTGGAATGCATCGAAACCTACAATAGCACAGATGTCACCTGCATGAACTTCCTGAACTTTTTTCTTTCCAAGACCTTCGAAAACATACAATTCTTTTACTTTTCCTTTCAGAATTTTTCCATCTTCTTGCGCCAATCCAATCCATTCTGATTCTTTTACAGATCCTCTCGCCACTTTTCCAATCGCAATTCTTCCTAAGAATGAAGAGAAGTCAAGGGATGTGATTTGCATTTGAAGATTACCTTCCTCCACTTTTGGTTCTGGAACGTATTGTAAAATACCATCTAATAATGGTAAAATTGAATCTGTTTCTTCCAAAGAACTGTTGAACCAACCTTGTTTAGACGAACCGTAGAATGTTGGGAAATCCAACTGCTCTTCAGTAGCATCCAAATTGAAGAACAAATCAAAAACCTGATCGTGAACTTCGTCTGGACGACAGTTTTCTTTATCTACTTTATTAATAACCACAATTGGTTTAAGACCTAATTCAAGAGCTTTGTGCAAAACAAAACGAGTCTGAGGCATTGGCCCTTCAAAAGCATCCACCAAAAGTAAAACTCCGTCTGCCATCTTCAATACACGTTCTACTTCACCACCGAAATCGGCGTGACCAGGAGTATCAATTACATTGATTTTGGTATCTTTATAGGTAACGGAAATATTTTTGGAAAGAATGGTAATTCCTCTTTCTCTTTCCAAATCATTGTTATCCATAATCAATTCACCGCTTTCCTGATTTTCTCTGAAAATATTGGTTGCATGAATAATCTTATCAACCAAAGTAGTTTTCCCGTGGTCAACGTGTGCGATAATCGCAATATTTCTAATGTTTTGCATATATGATTTTTACGGGTGCAAAAGTAGGGATTTTAAATCAAATATTCATTGTTAAATTTTAGTCGAAGTACATTCAATTTTTTCGAGGTCA
>NZ_JBYVEB010000037.1:0-28808 GCF_058117085.1 Chryseobacterium sp. CG10_8
TTAAATTTTAGTCCCTTTTAAAAGTCCAAAACCAATGCTGCAATTTAAGCAATTTTTGACCAAACAGAAATTTTTATATTGATAAAGAAAAGCCTGACTTTCCAAAGCACTTTCAATCTTAACATCAAAAGAAATCCACTGAGAGATTACAGAATTCTCTTCCGCATCCATCTCTTTATAAAAATCCAGAATCACATCCAAAATTTCCTCTTCTTGATTTTTGTGATACGCATACTTAATCGGTAAAACTGCATTAATCAACAGCCTATCTATAAAATCCGTTGATACTAATTTACTATAATTTTGCTCAGAAATTTTTCCGAAATTAAAATGGTTATCCCAATATTCGCTGGCGCTAATTCCCTCAAAAACAGTTTTAATTTCATTTAAACTCTGCGCCGAAATCAATTTTGAAAATAGATTCTTCTCACGGTGATAAAGATGAGCTAATTGCGACAACCGAATGGTCGGAAAATTAGGCGGTCTTAACCTTAAAAATTTCGGCGAAAAGGTGATTTCGGATAAATTAAATTTGCTTCTAAGAAAATCAAACTCTCGCTTCCAAATTAAAACTTGTTCATCTTGCAAATCCCCTAACCAACCAGCTTTGCCATACAAAAGAGCTTCCAATTGAGTTCTATTTTGCGAAACTTTCTGAACAATTCCAAAATCAACACTCTCGGCTATCTGTTTAAAGATATCTGCATTAATTTTCAACCCGAAAGCATAGGCTAAATGATGGAACAGAACTGCTTCCCAATCATTTTTGTTCAGCTTCAAACCTTCTTCAAAAAGCAAAGATTTTTCATCCAGCTTTTTAAGCAATGTCTCTTCACTAAAACCAAAAGGAATGGACTCCTGACTCAACAACTTTTCACATGGAATAAATTCGTTTTGAGCAGAAAGCATCTGATACTTCTGAAGCGTTTCTTCAGCGATATAAGACTTCAATTCTAACGTTGGAGTATTTCTGGCTTTCAAATCCTCGATTTCGACATCATGAAGAAAAACGACGTGCAAAATAACATTTTCGTAAGCAGAATCGTGCGAATGCTGATGAAATATCCAATCAGAAGATTTCTGATGCAATTCTATATGACCAACCAAAGTGACTCCATTGATTTTTACCTTTCCTAAAAGAAAATCAGGACCCGAATCGTGATTCCATTTTCCAAAATCCAAAACCTCAATTGCAACTCCTTCCGTATCTTTAAAATCAAAGGTCTTAAAGATTTTGTAATTCCAGAGATATTGCAAAAGTTTTTCGGTCACACCAAGAGATAAATAATGAATGATAGTTGAAAATTGATGTTATAAATTTAGCATAAAATATTCTGACAATCAAAACATTTTGATACCCAAAACCTCACCTGAAAATTTAGTCTATCTATATTTGGCGCCCAACTTTACTGAAAAATAAAAATTACTTGTATAAGTATCCTAACTTTTATTTGAAAATTGTTCTATCGTCTTTTCGTACATCCTTTCATAAAGCGGAATAATCTTTTCAAGGTCAAATTCCATTGCTCTCTCCTTCGCATTGATTTTGAATTCTGCCAACAATTTTTCATCCGACAATAACTTGATAGTATAACTTGCCATCGCTTCTACATTACCCACTTCGGCTAAATAGCCGGTCTTTCCTTGGACATTAACCTCAGCAATTCCTCCCGCATTAGAACTGATTACTGGCGTCTCCGCAGCCATCGCTTCTAAAGCCGCTAAACCAAAACTTTCTTGCTCAGAAGGCAAAAGAAAAACGTCAGCAAATTGTAAAACTTCGTAAAGATTATCAACCTTTCCTAGCAATCGAATTCGCTCAATCAAATCTGGGTTTTCCGCCATAAAAGTATTGACAATCTCCAAATCTGGTCCCTCTCCGATAATAATCAATTTAGATTTAACTGACTTTTCAACTTTCTTGAAAATCGCCAAAACATCCTGAATTCTCTTAACTGGTCGAAGGTTAGAAACGTGAATCAAAATTTTTTCATCATCTTGTGCAAATTGCCTGCGCGCGCACGAGGTTAAGTTTTCAAATTCTCGATTATCAATGAAATTGGTGATGACTTCGATATTTTTGGTGATTTGGAAAAACTTCATCGTATCTCTCTTCAAACTTTCAGAAACCGAGGTTATCGTATCGGAGTGGTTAATTGAAAATTCAACTGCATGTTTGTAACTTGGATGCTGTCCAACTAATGTGATGTCCGTCCCGTGAAGCGTTGTTACCAAAGGAATATTACTATTCTCCTCTTTCAACATTTGCTTTGCAAAAAAAGCAGCATAAGCATAAGGAATCGCATAATGCGCATGAAGGATATCTAACTTATATAACTTGACAACTTGATAAATGGTTGACGATAAGGCTATATCAAATGGTTGATGTTTGAACAATGGATAGGTTTGGACATTGACTTTATGAAAGAAAATGTTAGGATTAGTCATGTCCAATCTTGCAGGAAGTTCGGAGGAAATAAAGTGGATTTCATAACCTTTATTAGCGAGTGACATTCCCAGTTCTGTAGCTACAATTCCGCTTCCTCCATAGGTTGGATAACAAAGTATTCCGATTTTCATTGGTAATTTAATTTTTTAAACTAAAGAATTCGTTAATATGCTTTAGTGTTTTTTTCAAAAAGAAGTTGACTTCTATTTTTTATTAGTTTTAAAATGCGTTCTTGACATCGAATTAAGGTCGATACCGTCTCCATACTTCAACTTATCATTGACCAAAACAGGAAGTCTCCCAGAAATACTGGTTTTTCCATTCAATGCTTTTGCTGTAGCCGTCATGCTATCGTCATTATTTTCATAAGAAATCAATACGGTAGAAACTCCCGCAACATCCACATCCTTCAATGCATACGGGCTTCCAAACACATTTAAAATTACTTGATGTTTTTTTGACAATTCGCTAAGTAGTTTCTTACTTGCATCCGAAATCTTATAAGGTTTATACGCCGTCGAATTATCTTTATGAAAACCAACAATCACCTTAGAATTGGCAGGAATTGACGATATTTCTGAAGCTTTTTTTACCAGAACTGTAGTATTAAGATTCAACTGGTTAAGAAAAGTTTCGTAAGGTGCTTCTTCCAAAGGAATATAATAATAGGTTTCCTTGCAATCTAAAGGAACTAACTTTTTCTCGTCCTTCAACAAAGTCAGTGCATTAGAATATAATTTCTGAACCAATTCAACATGCTTCTGAGTATTGAGATCTTTATTAATGTTTTGAGGATTTCGAGGTTGATATTGATCCAAACCAAGATAATATTTGGTCAAAAGAATTTTCTTCACACTCTCTTCTACTCTATTTTGAGAAATTTCACCCTTATCAATCGCTTGTTGAATCAATTTCTTTCCTGCTGCAACGCCATCAGAAAAAAGCATAATATCATTTCCAGCTTTGAAGGCAAGCGCATCAACTTCTCCTGGCTTATATCTTTGGGCAACCGCTCCCATGTTGAGCGCATCTGTAATAATCAAACCTTTGTAACCGTATTTTTCTTTCAACAAGCCTGTAATAATGCTTTTTGAAAGTGAAGCCGGGACTTTTTGAGATTCTAAAGAGGGAACATATAGATGTGCTACCATTACTCCTCCAATTCCCTTATCCATTAACGCTTTGAATGGTGCCAACTCCACCGAATTTAATCGATCTAACTTGTGCGAAACCTGTGGCAAATCAAGATGCGAATCTGTATCAGTATCTCCATGTCCAGGGAAATGCTTGATTGCCGCCAAAATATTATTTTGCTGAAGTCCATTAGCATACGCCAAACCAGAACTTATAACATTAGGAACGTCCGAGCCAAAACTTCGGTTCCCAATAATTGGATTTGAAGGATTGGTGTTAACGTCCACAACAGGTGCAAAATCCCAGTTAATCCCCATTCTCTTGCAGTCTTCCGCAATCTTTGCAGACATCTCGGTAATCAACTCCTTATTCTGAATCGCTCCCAAAGTGATTGCCCAGGGCATTTTATGAGCGGTAGGAATCCTTTGGAAAAGTCCCCATTCCGCATCCATCCCAATCATCATCGGGACTTTGGACTTCGTTTGAAACTCATTGACCAAATTAATTTCCATTGCTGCATCATCTTGCATCAAGATTAATCCACCTAAATGTTCGTTAACAACCAAGTTTCGAACGTTGCTAATATAGTCCTCTCCCTTATTGGTGTAAAGCGCAACAATGAATAACTGACCCAACTTTTCACTTTGAGAAAGTGAATTATATGTTTTTTCGACCCATTGTTTTGCCTTTTTTTCATCCTCTGAGGAAAGATTTTTTGGCTTAAACTGCGCTGATAATGTTTGACTTACAACAAATAAGAAAAAAAATATGATTTTCGATTTTACTTTTGACATTTTTTATTATCTAATTTTCAGATGCCAACAAAAATACAACTTTAGAATCATTTTTTTTGGTACGCCTTTTGACAAAATTGAAATAGAACAATTACCTTTGAAAATTAAACTTAATAAAATTATAAAATTATGAAAAAGTACTTTTCCCTTTTGATCCTTGCGATGTTTGGTTTCATGATGATGAGCTGCGTTGAGGATAATGATGACTATGTAGACTATGACACCTATTCTGTAGTATATGATTACAACAATGTAAATTTTTCTTATAATTCTACTGATGGTTATTATGTAAATAAACCAATGCCTGTAACCTTATACCCTAGTGATGTGGTTTTGATTTATAGAAACGTTGGTTCTATCAGTTCTCCTGTTTGGCAGCAAATTCCAAGAACTATCTACTTCTCCAACGGTGATGAGTTAGATTACGATTTTGATTTCACCACAGTTGATTTTCAAATTTATGCTGGCGGTACGTATGACCTTTCATTAACTCCAGCTTATATTACAGGGCAAAATTTCAGATTGGTGATTGTACCTGCAAGTTTTGGAAACAAGAATGCAAATCTTGATTACAGTGATTACAACAGTGTAATTAAGCACTTCAATATTGATGATAGTAATCCTACGAAACTATAGGACTCATTCAAAACTCCATATATTGTAATTCCCGACACACATTAGTATGTCGGGAATTTTTTATTTACTGAAAATCTCTTTCAGCTGACTTACCACATTAGAATTTCCAGAAAGGGTAATGTCGCCAATTTTGTCGGCAATTTTTTCCATGTACTCCATTTCTTTCAACTTCCAAAGAACCTCATTCTCTTCCATTAGTTTAGCTGTGTTTAGCATACTTCTGGTAGAAGCCGTTTCTTCTCGTCTCATAATGCTGTTCGCTTGTGCTTTCTTTTCAGCAATCAAAACTTGGTTCATAATTTCTTTCATTTCACCAGTCAAGATAACATCTCTAATTCCGGCATCAGAAAGTTTTAGACCCAACTCAGCTTCCTTGTTCAAGGTATTTTGTAAAATCTCTTTACCAATATTGTCTTTTTTAGACAATAATTCGTCCAAAGTTAATGCTCCAACCATCTCTCTCAAAGCCAACTGCATCAAGATATAAAGCTGTTTTTCAACCTCTTTATTCTCGGTCAAGGCTTTTACAATATCCACAATTTTGTATCTCACAAAAAAGTTAATTCTAAGGTTAGTTTTATCTTTAGTCAACAATTCTTGGCCAGCAATTTCCATTTGTTGAACCCTTGTATCCGCCAATTTGCTTTCCACAGAAATTTGGTTGTTCCAGAAGTAGTAGGTTCCCGATTCCAAAAGTTTGCTCAACTTTCCATCCACAAAAAGCAAGGCTTCATGTTGATTGGCAATTGTAATTTTTCTAACAAAATTTTTCAACTTAGCATTTTCCAAAATTGTTTTAGAAACATTTTCAGTAATTTCCGCTTTTTTCAAATCCACTTTTTGGAATTCTCTGTTCACAACGCCTTTCCAGAATGCGAACTGACCAACAGTCAATACTTCATTGAAAATTCCGTTTTCGTACATCAGTACCAACTCACCATCTTTCACCTCAATCACTTCCAACATAGACGCTAATTCTTGATTTTTCAACAAGAGATTTAGTTCATCCGCTTTCATGTTCAATTGGTCTTTCATTTCGTAAACCTTAACTTTTTTAGACCCGAAAATCCAGTATTTACCTTCATTCAAAATCTCAATCAAGTTTCTGTCCTTGAAAACCAAACCAGCTTGGTACGCTCTAATTTTAACATATTTCATCATATTTTTAAGTTTTAAAATTTTAATAAAAAGGAAAAGTAACCTCTTACCTTTCAAAAAAGACGGAAGAAATAGTTCTCAATCCATCCATGGTCTTTTGAAGTACAGTTTTCCCTGAAATTCATCATCTGCATTATCCAATTTTGGGCGTGTCCTTTTGTTTTGCCTTGGCTAAAACTGCCCTTGCTAAAACAAAAGGTCGGGCTATCCACTTTTACTCCTCACACCAAGGCTTTTTCCAAAGCTTGTTGTGGGGTAATCGCTACTATCCCTCACGCGAAAACCGTCTTTAGCAGGCCTTTCCGTCAGAAAATCACTGTTTCGTCCAACCACTTTCTTGGAATTTCGTCCAAATTCTTACAGGTTTTTTTGAAATGTTTTCTTCAAACCAGCAAGATTTTACTTTTCCCGATAGCGATATTTTTTTGTAAGAAATATCAAAACTTGGGCAAGATAGATTTTGAGTCTATTTGCAAGGAACTACAACCCAAATGTAGCGTTCTACCAATTGAACTATCTCAACCGAATTGAGAACGGGACTCGAACCCGCACATCCAAAAAATACTATTACTCTACCCAGACTGAGCTATTATCCAAATGCATGGATAAGCAGGATTCGAACCTGCGACACATAGTGTTGGCGGAATTTTTTGGTAATTTCCAAACCTTCAAATCAAGTTGAACAGAAACATCTTATGCTTCACTTAGCAAGACTTCCTGCAATGGTGTTGTACAGAAACACTCAACAAGACTTGTCTGATATCTTTTATAAAATCTATTTTTCAAGACTTTATGTTTAATTTAATTTTCTTCTACAAAGTAAAAACCTTATTGCGCAATCTATTTGCGTAGTAAAAATTAATTTAATTTTTTTAATTAAACCTTGTCAAGATTCTTGACCTTGACAAGGTTGGGTTTTTATTGATTTTGTTTCATTTTTAACTCATGCTGTTTGTCGCGGTAATCAATTTCGCCAAGAGGACTTCCCTTGTGATAATCGATATTGACAAACCCATTTTCTTCCTTCAAAAGGGAATCCCTATTCAACACGGCACCTGTATTCTTACTTCCGTAATTTCCTTCAATTTTTTTGGTTGCAGGATTAACATCTCCCCAAGTTGGCGTCTTGCCTTCATACAAAGGTTCTACAAAATAGGTGATTCCTGTTACTGCTGATTTCACTATAAATCTGCCTGTTTCATCCGTATTCGTAAGGAATCTTTTTAAAATATCTTGTCTCATAATTTTATTTTTTTAAGGTTTAAATTTTACTTTTTACAGTTTTTGCCAATTCTAATTTTGCATCTTCTGGAAATCCAGATAATCCTGGAATGTCATTGTACTCTAAAATCAATTTTTTTCCATTTTTATCTTCCAAAACATCAATCGCTACACTATCAGCTTGGATGCTTTTTTGTAAAAGCTGAACATGGTCAATCCATTCTTTTTCCGGTGTTATCAATTGATATTCTTGAGTTAAGGAATTGGCTTTCCAATATTTGCCTTTTCTTTTCATTGCCCAAACTTTATCATTGATTGCGAGATATCGAATGTCATTTTGATACTTGATGAATTTCTCAACAGTCACATAATCGTTGTGAATGAAAAGCAAATCTTTCAACTCTTCCCATTGCTCATCATTGTGAACCAAACTTTTGCCGTATCCACCATGATGATTTCCTACTTTAACTACAAAAGGAAATTCAGTTTTTAAATTTTTGAGTTGGGAAGTATGGGTCGCAACATCAAAATCAACAACCGGCAATCCTAATTTCTTCAGCTGATTAAGCATTGATATTCGATCATATCCTTTAATCAATGTAGAAGCTGAGTTAACACAAGGAACTCCCGAAAACGCAATTATTTCCAAAATATTTCTGTGTTTTGCATCTGGATTAATCGCTCCTAATCTCCAAAAAATGACATCAGGCTCACAAACACCTTCTGCATCAACAATATAAAGTTTGGCGTTTTTTACAATAAATTCTGAATTCTGAATTTTTTTCTGAACAACGTGATATCCAGCAAAATAATCTTTCCAGTAATGTTCTCCATTGATGATTAGTATTGTTTTCATCTCTTTTTTTTGAAATCTTGTCAAGATTAAATATCTTGACAAGGGTATTGATTAATTACTATTTAACTCAAATTACACTGCTAAATCCGCACAATTGGTACTCGCAAATGCAAAAGGTTTTGCCTTGAAGATGTAACCCATTCCCAAAATATACCCCATTGCATCTTTGAGAGCGGTATTGGATTTGAATTCTGGGTCGGTATTGATGTCTGCGTGAACTTCCATTTCTACACCATAATTTTCCAAAATATCACAGATTCTATACGCAATTTCCACGGATTTTGCAACTTCATTCAACATACGCTCTTTGATTCCGATGTGTTGAATTTCTCTTTCTTTTCTAATGAACGTGAATGCTCCTTTTCCTTCTCTAATCACAACAATTGCGGTAGCATAATGGATCATTTTTCCATAAACATGGGAATCAGAACCAACACAAACTTTTAGACGATGTCCATTGGCTTGCTCACGAATGATGGCTTGCTCCAGCAATGTTTCGATGTTCTGATGGAAGATTTTTCCGGTCAGATTGTGCCAAGTTTCAGTTTGTGTTTCCATTTCTTTTTAATTTTAAATTGTTCTACATATTTTTTGTTTACATTATTATGCAATTCAGACCCGACTCGAACGGATAATATTGGGTTTGGAATCCAACGTGTTACCATTACACTACTGAATTATTTTTAACGTTTTGTTATTCGTTCTGTCATTCTGAGCAAAACGACGTGTAATTGAAGAATCCATATTGAATTCAAAAGAATCCTCCTTCGTCAGAATGACAAAAACCATTAACTTTCAAATATTAGTACCTCTTTTCGGATTCGAACCGAAACTACAAGAGTCAAAGTCTTGTGTGCTTCTCCGTTACACTCCGAATCAATGGTGGAAGTGGTTGGATTCGAACCAACTCAGCTCTAAAGCACTTGTTTTACAGACAAGCCCAACTCTCCAGCTTTGGCGCACTTCCTCTTTAAAAAAGTTGATTATTTCTAAATTTTATTTTTTTGAACATCTGCGCTGAAATAATCAACTCTCATCATTTGTATTTTTGTGATTCTGGAAAGACTCGAACTTTCAACTTCTTGCTTAAAAGGCAAGTGCTCTAACCCATTGAGCTACAAAATCATTGGGGTTTCTTCGGGAATCGAACCCTGTTCTTCGGTGCCACAAACCGACGTTTTGCCAATAAACTAAAGAAACCATTTGGCGGTTCATACGAGAATCGAACTCGTAGCTTCCGAGAGACAGTCGGAAAGGTTACCTTTACCACAATGAACCATAATTTGTGATTTCGGAAGGGTTCGAACCTTCAACCTCGGGTTTAGAAAACCTGCGCTCTTTCCAATTGAGCTACGAAACCAGTTTTGCGATTTCGAAAGGATTTGAAGCTTTAACCCTTGGTTTAACAGACCAATGCTCTTCCAGTTGAGCTACGAAATCTTGATTTTGAACATAAAAAAAGCACCTCTTTTTGGGAGGTGCTGTCGCAAGGTCATCGTACAGTTTTTCAACTGCAGTTTTTGCACAGCATCCTCTTGAAAGCAACGCTTTCATAAAAAAATCTTCCTTCTACAATCAGACTCGGCTTACAGTCTTTTATTGATAAATGAATTAGATTTTGCATATTGTTTTTATTTAAAAAATTAATTGTTTGTTATTTTTATTAAATCGGAAGTGCTCTTCCTTTCAATTTTCGGTTGCAAAGAAATAGTGAAATTTTGAATTATGCAAATTATTTTTTAGTTTAAATAATTGATAATCAATATTTTATGATTGATTTGAGGATAGCGATTTCCTGTCCACTTTTGAAGTGGATTGCTGTTTTAACCTAAATGTCTGTCTCTCATTGGTTTGTATATCATCCTATGTCAGCTTAAGAAAGTCTCATTTTAATGTCAATTTTTTTCAATTTTTTGCTAATTTTTTTTCATTCTAAATAATTTTCGGTCTTAAAAACAGAAAAACGCCCCAATTTCTTGAGGCGTTTTTGATATTTTTCCAAAAAAATCTTTCTTTTTAATCTAATATTTTTTGATAAAAACACGCATTTTGCCTCCCATTTTCCAACACATCATAGCAGAATAACCCTTCTATTGATGGGCTGTTCCATAGCATTGTTGCGATATGACGTCTTTGTTTTATCATTGTTTTATCGGGGACAAAGATAAATATTTCTCGACTAACTAAGTTCCAATTAGGTTGTAAGTGGTAAGGAAAGTTGGTAAATTTGTACAAACTATTTTTATGAGCATCCACATCAGTGCAAAAAAAGGAGAAATTGCAAAAACAGTATTACAACCAGGAGATCCACTTCGAGCAAAATATATAGCAGAAAACTTTCTTGAAAACCCAAAATTGGTAAGTCAAACTCGAAATATATATTACTACACAGGTACTTATAAAGGAAAAGAAGTCAGTGTTGGAGCCAGCGGAATGGGAGCTGCAAGTATTGGAATCTATTCTTATGAATTATATACTGAATATGAAGTCGAAACTATCATCAGAATAGGAACATGTGGAGCATATACAACAGAACTCAATGTTTTTGATTTGCTTAATGTGAGCAGTGCTGCAAGCGAATCAACCTATGCTAAATTTGCATGGGAAATCGATGAAGAACTTATTGCACATCAGGGTGAGACCTTTGATACTATTAATCAAACCGCTACTGAACTTTCGCTTCCTGTCAAAGAAACATACATCCATACCAGTGATATTTTTTACAGAAAGAACCCCGAAATACCAGAAATTGCAACCAAATATAATTGTCTTGCTGTTGAAATGGAAGCTTTTGCTTTGTTCGCAAATGCAAAATTTCTTAACAAAAACGCAGCCGCCATCTTAACCGTATCTGATGTAATCCCAACAGGTGCGCAGATGACCTCTGAACAAAGAGAAAAATCTCTGAAAAACATGATTGAGTTAGCTTTAGAAACAGCTTTAAAACTATAATATTTTTTAGCTTTTACTTTCCCTAAAAAACAAAAGACCTGCAACAGAATCGCAGGTCTTTTGTTTTGTTTTCATATTCTTTACTTATTGAGAAATAATGTAATCTGTTTAAGATCTTTCTCTTCCGTCACTTTCAAGTTATTCTTTTTCATAAAAGATAATAAATCATCTTTCTTCGCTGGAAACAATTCCGCAAATTTCTTATTATTAGAAGGCACTTCAACAAGACTATCGTTAACCATTACGAAGTACTTTGGTCCCGGGTTATAAAACCTTGCAGGCTTAGTTTCGTCATACCCACTCTTTGCTGGCTTCATATCTTGAAATACAACCTTTTCCTTTCGATACGAGCTACAATTATCACCTTCTGCAATAAGAAAGAAATAACCGTCATTAATCAAAACTAACTTCTGAGAATTTTCAAGATAAGTAAGCTCAGTATATAATTCATTTTTAGGCAATACCATCGTCTTACCATCGATTTGAAATTCAACAGTATCATTATACGCATTGTACTTAGTTAGTACTACATCCTGATAATTCCCAATTTTAGTCGGTTTGAACACATCATTTAAATAAGCGCTCCCTTGGATATCTTCTTTGTTTTGATTAAAGACTGATCTATACCAATTATTTTCTATAACTCTAGACCCTGATACATTGCTTAAAAAACTCACATCTTGGGAAAAATGTAAGAGAGAGCAAAAAAATAAAGGAACAAAAAAGTACTTTTTCATATTCTGTTTTTTTAATCACTGTAAAGTTAATAAAATCTAAATCAAACTCTTGGATGTCTTTCAAATTCTTTTTCTCTATCAAATAGATAACGGTAAGTTGCCAATTTTCTTGTGACAATGGTATCAAGATTTTCTGCGATTTTCATCATCTTGGGATTAAAATCCCCTATCCATTGTAGTTCAGTGATTTCAAAATCTGTGTGCTTGCGCAAGTGAAGTGTTCCTTCCCAAATCATATAACCATCAATCCCCGTCCTTTGCCACTCTGGAACAACGCCAAAAACGATTCCCACCATTTTAGTATTTTTCTTAAACCGTTTTAACCATAAAAATTTAAGCTTCTGAAACAATCCAAATTTTCCATTCAAAAACTTAAACCACTGATTAAGGTCAGGAATATTCATCCACATGGCAATTGGCTTTTCATTCTCGTACACAAACCACGAAATGTGTTCATTGAGAACAGGTTTCATACTTTGGAACATTTTCAAAACTTTTCTTTCCTCCAACTGCTTCCCTCCTCCATGACTTGCCCATGCTTTATTGTACACTTCTGTAAAATCTTTAGCGAATTTCTCTAACTGATTCTTCTTCATCGGACGTGCTGATATCGCGGGATTTTTAGAGTGTTTGGAGTGCATTACAGTGAAAACACGAGATACCTCTCCATGAACCGGGCGCGTATAACACAATTGGTCAAAATAATTTTTGAAACCATAGGTTTCAAAAAGCGTTTTATAATAGGCCGCATTGTAGTTCATGCAGTATAAAGGTTCTGTAAATCCATCTACTAAAATGCCCCAAAATTTATCACGTTCTCCAAAATTAATACTCCCATCCATCGCTTGCATCCCCCTTTGGAGAAGCCAATCTTTGCAGAAATCAAAAATAAAATTTGCTGTTTCCTGGTCATTGATACAGTCGAAAAAGCCTATTCCACCCGTCGGCTGTTCTTGTTTGTAAGCTTTACTAATAAAAACCGCTACTTTTCCAACGGTCTGCCCTTCAGAATTTTGAAACAAAAATCGCTCACACTCTCCATTGCGAAAATTCTTATTTTTTTGAGGGTCAAAAACCTCTTCGATATCTTTATCAAGTGGGCGAATGTAATTGGGATCCCCTTTATATAGTCGAGCAGGAAACTCGAGAAACTCTGCCTTAGACTGGACAGAGCTAACTGGTATAGTTTTTAACATTGTAATTATTGTGAATCTGTTTTTTTCTTTTCGGAAAAATAATTGATGGAGGTCATTATTATTGTAAAAATAACTCCTTGAATAATAGCCTTGATAACTTTCCTTTCTAATGATATTTCTGGCTCTATAGCATAAGAAAACAAAAACACAATTGCTGAGTAAATACTAAACATCAATACAACTTTCTTCCAATTCATTTTTTCCATTTATTTTCAAAGATAGGAAAACCCCTTAATAATTTAAAATTCAAATTAAAAATCATTATTTTTGCTTTCTGTTAATAGGATTATGAACAATTTTTTTGATAACGACGACGATGTTTTCACAGGAAAAGAACACACTCCAATTCGAGAAGACGCCTTTGTATTAAGCCCTACCGAGAAAATAGAAAAGATAGAAAAACTATTCGGGGAGATTATGTATACATTGGGAATGGACATGACGGATGATTCCCTCAAGGATTCGCCAAGACGTGTGGCCAAAATGTATGTGAACGAAATTTTCGGTGGTCTTTTACCAGAAAACAAACCCGGAATCTCTACTTTTTCTAACAAGTATAAGTATAGACAAATGTTGGTCGAAAAGGACATTACTGTATATTCTTTTTGCGAACATCACTTCCTTCCAATTATTGGTAAGGCGCACGTTGCCTACATCTCTAATGGCGAAGTAATTGGTTTGTCCAAAATCAATAGAATTGTTGATTATTATGCAAAACGTCCTCAAGTCCAGGAAAGACTGACTATGCAAATCGTTGATGCAATCAAAGAAGCTTTAGGCACAAAAGATGTCGCTTGTATTATTGATGCAAAACATCTTTGCGTTAATTGTCGAGGAATCAAAGACACGGCGAGTTCGACCATCACTGCTGAATTGAGCGGAATCTTCAGAACCAATCCTATTACCAGACAAGAGTTTCTACATTACGTAGGAAGCCATGCCAAATTAGATTGATTGAGAATTGTCTAAATTTGTTTAAAATAATTAATATTCAGTCCTAATCTAATTGTTTAGTTTGGATATTATTTTACCTTTAAAACATGATAAAATTTAAAAAACTTTCGTCCAAAATTTTTATCACAACCATTGATTGTTGAGATTGTTTTCACTTGTCATTATTGATCAAAAAGGGTGATAACAAAACACCTTCAAAACGACAAATTCAAACTCAATCTTCATCTAAACCTCAATCTGAAAATTATGCAACTCAAAATATATAACTCTCTTTCGGGAGAAAAAGAAAACTTCCAACCTATCATTGAAGGCAATGTGGGGATGTATGTCTGCGGACCTACTGTCTACAGCAATGTACATTTGGGAAACGTAAGAACCTTCATGTCGTTTGATTTCGTATATCGAACGTTAATGTATCTGGGCTACAAAGTTCGTTATGTTCGTAACATCACGGATGCAGGACACTTGACCGACGATGGCGATGTTAACAATGACCGATTTGTAAAACAATCCCGTTTGGAAAAGTTAGAACCCATGGAAATCGTTCAAAAGTACACCGTTGATTTTCACAAAGTTCTAAGCGAATTCAACCTTTTGCCTCCAACTATTGAACCTACTGCGACCGGACACATTCTTGAGCAAATTGAATTGACTCAAAAACTCATCAAAGATGGCTTTGCCTACGAAAGTAACGGTTCTGTCTATTTTGATGTTTTAGAATACAATAAAAGAGGACTTAATTACGGCGAGCTTTCTCGACGTAATATCGAAGAACTTTTCGCGAACACCAGAGATCTCGACGGTCAAAACGAAAAGAAAAATCCACAAGATTTTGCTCTCTGGAAAAAAGCTTCCCCAGAACATATCATGCGATGGAATTCCCCATGGGGAGAGGGGTTTCCAGGATGGCACCTTGAATGTACGGTAATGTCAACTAAATATTTAGGTGAACAATTTGACATTCATGGAGGAGGTTTAGACTTGAAATTCCCACACCACGAATGTGAAGTTGCCCAAGGAAAAGCAGGTTATGGACACGAGCCCGTTCATTATTGGATGCATGCCAATATGCTAACCATGAACGGACAACGAATGAGCAAGTCAACAGGAAACTATATTCTGCCTAATCAACTCATTACAGGACAAAATGATTTTTTCAAAAAACCATTTCATCCTTCCGTAGTGCGATTCAATTTTATGCAAGCGCATTACAGAAGCGTTTTGGACATTTCCAACGAAGCGATGATCGCCAGCGAAAAAGGATATCAAAGATTGATGGAAGCGGTTAAAATTGTTTCGGGTTCCGAGCTTCGAGTTTCGAGTTCTTCTGATTTCAATGTGAAAGATTGGAAACAAAGATGTGATGATGCGTTGTTAGATGATTTCAATTCACCGATATTGATTTCGCACCTTTTTGAAGCAGTTACTTTTATATTTAAATTAAAAGATGAAAAGGAGAATATCACTCAAGAAGACCTCGCTTTGCTGAAAGAAAGCCTTCATAGCTACATTTTTGACGTCCTTGGATTAGAATCTATCCAGGAAAACAATAATGCTAAATTAGACCAAGCTTTGCAAGTGCTCATTGATCTTAGAAATCAGGCAAGAAAGTCTAAAAACTTCGAACTTTCTGACCAGATCAGGGACAAACTTTTAGAACAAGGCATTGAATTAAAAGATGGCCGAGAAGGCACTACTTACACCCTAAATTAGTTTTTTAAATAAATTAAATTTTCCCTTTCATCTTCACAGTTGAAAGGGATTTTTTTTGATACATCATCACAAATTTTAATCAAATGAGATAGGCTTTGGCAACCGTTTCATCTATTTAAAAATCAATTAATTAATAATTGAGTGTTTTTCCTTTGATTATTCGTAAAAAATTAATTAATTTAGTCCAATAATTAATACCAAACCAACAAAATCTTATTGATATGAAAAAATTTACATTCCCTATTTTAGGTATATTCGTTAGTGGGAGCGCTTTCGCACAACAAGACTTTTATGCCTTAACTGGACCAGATGTACAACAAATCATCTTTCAAGACTTCAGAAGCCTTGATACAAAAGCAGGAATTTCAGGAAAAGCGGTTTTTTCTGCTGATTCGCCTTCTAATGTTTTTTCTCAGACGCTTAATTCAAAAGTTACTGAGCCAAAGGACACGTTTCATCAAGCTCAAGCAACTCAGATTGCAACTTTAGCTACGGATATTTCTGGAAGTCATTTGTACTACTCTCCTTTATATAGCTCTAACATCTATGTTTTGGATATCAAGTCTCAACAGATCACTTTGATTGAAAACGAAATTTTGAAACCAACCACTTGTAGCCTAGCCTCTCAATTCACAAGAATGACCGCAGGAAAAGATGGAGCAATCTATGCCATGACCAATTCTGGCTCGCAGTTGGTGAAAATTTCAGAAATTAATGGAAGCTACGAGGCACAAAACCTTGGAGCCATTAAGGATATCACTGCTAATAATGAAATTTCTCTTTCTGTAGTTAACTCTGGTTACGGTGGTGACATGATTGCTGATGCGGAAGGAAACTTATGGGTCTTCGCTGCTTCTG
The DNA here is from genome assembly GCF_058117085.1 of Chryseobacterium sp. CG10_8. Lineage (NCBI taxonomy): Bacteria > Pseudomonadati > Bacteroidota > Flavobacteriia > Flavobacteriales > Weeksellaceae > Chryseobacterium > Chryseobacterium sp. CG10_8. Next base: position 16,659 of record NZ_JBYVEB010000037.1, read on the forward strand.
GTAATATTTTCAAAGTAAATATCGAAAGAATGACGTCGGAGTCTATTGGAAGAATTTCTGGTCTACCAGAAGGATTCTCTACTAATGGTGTTGCGGTGGACGCATCTGGAAACGTATTAGTAGGAAGCGCAAAAGGTGACATTCTTTATCAGATTGACATGGAATCACTTGAAGCAAAAGCTTCTAACTTCAAAGAAAAACTTAATGTCTATGACTTGGCAAGTAAGTATTTCTTAAACGACGTTGCGGCGGTTGCTGAAGTCAATACATTCTCAGGAATTACCATTTACCCTACGGAAGTTAAACAAAGTTATTTCAATGTTAGAATCAACAATAAAGAGATCAAAGGAAATGTAAAAGTTACGTTGACTGATTTCTTTGGAAACACTTTGCTATCAGAGAACATGATGGTTCAAAATGGCGAAAAGAGATTTAATTTTAAAACTCAAATCCCTGGGTCTTACATTGTGAATATAACTGATGCTCACGGAAAAGTTCTTCATAGCGAAAAGATTATCGTTTCTAAATAGGATTAATTCAACACAATACTACTCAAATATAAACCTTTCCCGCAATGGGAAAGGTTTTGTCTTTCTATTGTACCTCAACTACGAATTGATATATTTCAGAAAATCAAAACTTTAACCCGAAACAAAACCTGCGTAATTTCATAGTTTTTAGTGATATTTTTTCTGCTAAAATCCCTAACTTGCACGTTATAAAAAAAATAAAAAAATGAAGTTATTTTTTCACATTAACTTTTCGACCAAAGTAGGAGAACAATTACAAATAGTAATTACAGAAGAAGGCCATGAACCAATGATTCATGATATGACCTACAACGGAAACGGAACATGGGTTACGGAAGTAGATTACTATTCTAAGGCTATTTCCTATTATTATCAACTTATTAATTTAGAAGGACAAATTTTGGATAAAGAACTGGTATCTCACCAATTAAAATTTGCCCATACTATCAAAGAATATAAAATTTTCGATTATTGGAATCTTAAAAATTATCCAGAAAATTATCTCAACAACAAAATCTTACAAAACCAATTAAGAGACTACAAGCCAGAAAAAGTATCGGTATTGAAAAAACATACCCACCTTTTCCAAATTGAAGCCCCAATTTACCATCCAGAATGGAGAGTTGTGCTTCTTGGAAGTGGTCCGGAATTAGGAAATTGGGAATATCTGAAAACGATTCCGATGCAACAAGTCGAACTAGGTGTTTGGCAAATCGCTGTGGAAATTAAGCAAGATGTCATCCATTACAAATATGGACTAATGAATAAAACCACAGGTGAAATCGTTGACCTCGAATATGGTGATAATCGTTATGCATTCCCGAACAAAGATAAAAACCAATTGTACATTGTCGCAGACCATTATTTCAGGTTCAAGTCTTTCGAATTGTATCACGCAGCGGGTGTAGCCGTCCCCGTCTTCTCTCTTAGAAGTGAAAAAGGATTTGGGGTCGGAGAATTTAGAGATATGAAATTATTGGCAGATTGGACCGCTAAAGCCAATTTGGGTATCATGCAGATTTTACCAATCAATGATACTACTGCCAACTACACTTGGACAGATTCTTATCCGTACGCTGCCATTTCCGTATATGCCTTGCATCCTCAATACATTTCGTTGGACGCACTGGAATATGAAATCCCGAAAAAACTTTTACCTGAATTCGAAAAAACAAGAAAAGAGCTTAACGAACTTCATTCCGTAGATTATGAGCGAATGATATCCGAAAAGTGGAAATTCTTAACTGCTGTTTTTGACGCCAATAAAACAGAAATTCTAAAAGATAGAAACTTTAAAAAGTTCATCAAAGATAACGAGTCATGGCTACTTCCATATGCGGCATTCTGCGTACAAAGGGACAAATATAAAACTCCAAACTTCAATGATTGGAAAACACACAAAACTTATATTGCAGGAAAAGTTGCACCGATGTTTCAAGCTAAACATCAAGACTACGGAAAAGCGATGCTTCATTGCTGGGTACAATATCAACTTCACCTTCAACTAAAAGATTCGGTTGACTATTCTCATAATCTAGGCATTTCGGTTAAAGGTGATTTACCAATCGGAATTTATCGTTATTCCGTGGAAGCTTGGACCGAACCAGAGCTATTCGGAATGGACTTTCAAGCTGGGGCACCGCCTGACCAATTTACAGATTTAGGACAGAACTGGGAATTCCCTACCTACAATTGGGAAGCAATGAAGAAGGATGGTTATCAGTGGTGGAAAAATCGTTTTGCGGCTTTGGAGCAGTATTTCGATGCGATGAGAATAGACCATATTCTTGGCTTCTTTAGAATTTGGCGAATGCCAATTTCTGCAACACAAGGAATCTTAGGATACTTCTACCCTGCTGTTCCAGTAACAATTGAAGAATTCCATTCAAGAAATATTCCATTTGACAGAACAAGATATTGCACTCCTTTCATCAATGACCAAATTCTTTGGAATTACTTCGGTGACCAAAAAGATGCTATCCACTTGGAGTTCATGAATAATCATTTTGATGGTACTTACTCCTTCAAAGAAGAGTACAATACGCAGAGGAAACTGAAAAATCATTTTGAAAAGCACCCTCACGAATGGGCTCAAGATAAATTGATTTCTCTCTGTGCCAATGTCATGTTCTTGGAGGAAGAAAGAGATGGTGTGACTGTTTACCACCCTAGATTCAACGTTGACAAAACAGATTCTTATAAATACCTTTCTGATAGTGATAAGAAAGCTGTTTACGATTTATATATTGATTATTTTTTCAAAAGACAAGACGGATTGTGGTATCAAAGTGCCATGGAAAAACTTCCAGAAATCCTTAACGCCTCTCACATGTTAATCTGTGGAGAAGACCTTGGACTAGTTCCTGATTGCGTACCTCAAGTAATGGACAAATTAGCAATTACTGCGCTAAAAGTTCAGAGAATGCCATCTGAGAATATTCTTTGGTACAATCCAAGAGCAGTATCTTACCTTAATGTAGTAACTGCGTCTTCACACGATAGTTCTACACTCAGACAATGGTGGGAAGAGGATAGAAATCTAAGTCAAAAATACTTTAATCAACAGCTTCAACAATGGGGAACCGCTCCATCGGAACTACTACCTGAACTTGCTGAGATCATTATGAAACAACATTTGTATAACGATGCAATGTTGGCTATCTTCCCATTGCAAGAGTTTTTGGCAACAGATTACGAATTAAGGAATCAAGATAAAGAAGCAGAAAGAATTAATATTCCAGCAATATTTCCTCATCATTGGAAGTACAGAATGCACCTTAATTTGGAAGAATTGAATCAAAAAAATGACTTTAATAAAAAAGTAGCACACTGGATTAGCGAATCAGGACGAAAAATACAAGACTGATTACCAATTATTTAAAATAAATTTAAAAGAAGTTTTACCATCACGGTTTAACTTCTTTTTTTTATCGTCATCTTAACTATAGAAAGCAGAACAGCGACATTACCAAAATTGCCCAGCGCTTTCCAAAATAGAAAGTTAAAACAAGAAATAAAAATTGTAGAAATGAAAAAATTACTTTTAGGACTTACACTGTCAATCGCGACAATGTTTTCTGCACAATATAATAGCAATAATGGTTGGGGAAATAATGGTTATGGTAGCTACCAAAATAATGATGACTATTATTTTGATGATGATTACTACTACGAATATCCAAATGATTATTATGCTGACTCATATTATCAAGATTTTTACAACGATTACCGAACCAGTATTACTATGGTTAACTGGAATTCCTTCTTCTTAGAATTTGGATTAAGTCGCAATCAAGTAAGCCTTATAATTGACCTTAACCGTCAGTTTGATTCTTACAACGTTTGGAATTCTTATTACAGAATGAATCCTGTAAGATGGTATTATGATAGATTCTACGCATTGCAACAAATTCTAGGACCAAGAATTTTCCTTGTTTTCCAAAACAGATACTATAATGGATACGCTCCTGTCACCTACTATCACAACAGATGTAGAGATTGGTATCGCCCAAGATATGCTGTAATGCCAAGATATAGAAACGTTAATATCAACATCTATCATGTTAACAGAAACAACTATCACAGATCAGTTGGTAACAAATACGGCTGGAATCAACCAAGAAATCCTCATAGTAATAATGGATTCCGCAACGAAAATGGAAGAAGAGGCTCCCAATCTAGAAACGACATTAATCACAATAATGGAAATCGTCAAAATCAAAACAATGGAGTAAGAAACGGAAACAACGGAAACAGATCCAATTCTAATGTAAGAATGACTAATGAAAGTACTAGAAATCAATCTTCTGGCATGAGAAATTCATCTCCGCGAAATTACGAGACTCCAAGAGCAAGTACTCAAAATAATAACAACTCTTCTATGAGAAATCAAAGCCAAGGTTCAAGAGGTCAAAATGCTTCTTACAGAACCGAAGGTAATCGAAGTCAAAGAAGTGCATCTGCTGAAAGATCTTCTCAAAACAACAGTCAAAGAAGTAGTGACAGCAAAGGAAATTCTGGTTCACGAGGCAATAGCAACGGTTCTAGATCTAGATAATATATTCTCATCTCTGATATATATAGTTTGTGTGGGGAGCAGAAAAAATCTGCTCCCTTTTTTGTTGTAATATTTCGATAGTTTTAGGAAAAAAAAGAATAATATTGTTATCAAAATACATTGTAAAAAATGAAAATTTTATATGCTATCCAAGGAACAGGAAATGGGCACGTCAGCAGAGCAAGAGAAATTATTCCTTATCTCAAAAAATACGGCGAAGTTGACCTTGTACTAAGCGGAACACATACCGAAGTCGAACTAGGACATGAAATTAAATATCGGTACAAGGGATTTGGATTCGTATTTGGACAAAAAGGAGGAATTGATTTTGTCTCAACCATCAAAAATTTTGACCTAAGACAATTCAGAAAAGACCTAAAGAACCTTCCAGTCAAAGATTACGATATCATCCTTAATGACTTTGAGCCAGTCTGTGCTTGGAGCTGCAAACTCAATAAGAAAAAAAGCATTGGCCTAAGTCACCAGTCAGCTTATCTTTCTCCAAAAACACCTCAACTAAAAGGTTTTCATTGGGGAAAATACATCATGAACCACTACGCTCCTGCAACAGAATATGTAGGATTCCATTTTGATAGATTCGATGATTACATTCACACCCCTGTTATTCGTACAGAAATCAGGAATTTGAAACCAGAAAATCATGGGCATTACACGATCTACTTACCTGCTTACAGTGACGAAAAAATCATCAGCTTTGTAGAAAAAATCCCCAACACAAAGTGGCATATTTTTTCCAAGCACAGTTCCGCATCGTACACCAAAAATAATATTGAAATATTCCCCATTAACAACCAAAAATTTCTAGACTCTCTTAAAAATTGCGAAGGATTACTGACAGGTGGAGGTTTCGAAGGACCTGCAGAAGCATTATTTCTTGGAAAAAAATTGTTAGCAGCACCCATGAATCATCAATATGAGCAACAATGTAATGCTTTAGCTTTAGAAAAAATGGGAATCCCCGTGATTTGGAACGAAATGGAATTCGAAAAAAAATTAAATTTCTGGGTTAACCAAAGTGCAAAGTTAGAAATAAATTACCCCGATGAAACAGAAGAAATCATCCATCAGATCTTCACGAAGCATACTTTATGAAATATTTAACAAAAATTTACATTTTTTTCGTTTAACCTGTTAAATATTTTGATATCTAAAGTATAGATGAACAATTAATACAACAATCATTATGAAAAAAATAATTCTAAGTATAGCTATTGTAGGACTTGGAACTTTTGCCATGGCACAACAAGGACAGCTTGACCCTCAAAAGAAAGCTGAAATGGAGACTAAAAGAGGAGAAATGCAAAAGTAAAGATTGGCTGAAATGAAGACGGAACTTAATCTATCTGATAAGCAAGTAAAACAGATTGAAGCTCTACAGGAAAAAAACATGGCAGAAAGAGAGAAAAACATGGAGGAACGCAATGCCAGAATGGAACAAAGAAGAAGCGAAAATAATGATGAAATGCGCAAAATATTGAATGCAGACCAATATCAAAAGTGGGAAGCAAAAAGAAAAGTTCATCAAGAAATGGACGGCATGAAGAATGGACATCATGACATGGAAGCTAGAAGAGCGGAAATGCAAAAACAAAGATTAGGTGAAATGAAGACCGAGCTTAATCTATCTGACAAGCAAGTGAATCAAATTGAAGCTTTGCAAGAAAAGAATAGAGCCGAAAGAGAAAAAAATATGGCGGAGCACAAAAAAATGATGGAGGAAAACAAAGCCAGAATGGAAAAGCAAAAAAGTGAAAACGATAACGAAATGCGACAAATCCTAACTCCCGAACAATATCAAAAATGGGAAGTTAAGAAAAAGGAACATGAAGAAATGAGACAAGAAAAGAGAGAAGAAATGATGGAAAGACGTGGAAAACAATTAAAAAGAGGCGATAGAACCAACGCCGATATAAAGAAAACTGACGTAAAGATAGATTAACCAATCGTTCATAAATTTGATTTTTTTTAATGTGAGGAGAGGGGGAATATCCCGCTCTTTTCCTTTATTATCAACCAAATTATTATCTTTGAAAAAATATTAATTATGATTACTGAAAATATAGCAAAGCTTCTTAACGACCAAATTAGAAAAGAGCAATACGCTTCTCAATATTACTTGTCGATGTCTGCATGGTTTTTCGAAAAAGACTTGGACGGAATCGCTAATTATTTCCGTGTACAGAGCAAGGAAGAACTCATGCATGCGGACAAAATTTTTGACTATCTGGTTAATGTCGGAATGGGAGTCGAAATGGGAGCCATTGACAAACCTCCTCATACCTTCAATGATGAAGTAGATATTTTCCAAAAAGCTTTAGAACATGAAAGAGAGGTCACCAAAAGCGTTTTTAACATTGTGAAAAATGCGAACGCTGAAGGAGATTTTGCGACTGTTTCTTTTTTACAATGGTTCATTAACGAGCAAGTGGAAGAAGAAGCAAGTGCTTCACAATTGGTAACAAAAATCAAAATGGTGAAAGACAATCCATCTGCACTTTATCTTTTTGATCAAGAATTAGCTCAACGTGTTTTCACTCCAGAACCAGGAACTAACTAAGACTAGTACTTTAAATATTAAAAACTCAGAAATTGCTTTCTGAGTTTTTTCATTCTAATCCACCTTGAAGGTATTGTTTTCTCGCTCGACAGTCTCGAAAAAATCAAACTTTAATTCTTCGATAGGTCGATCTGTTTCAAATTTCACAATCTTCAGTTTTGAATAATATTTTACTACTTTAATTCTACCCTCTTGAAGTCTGCTTTTAATTGAATTGAACGAAACCCCCTTCTTTAGTACTGCAAAATATGCATTCATCAGAACAAAAATTTATATAGATTGCACCAGTCCATTCCCAATATCACGGTACTTGAGACCGTCTATTTTTTTTGATTTTTCCACAAGTAAATCCCAAATTTCCTTTGCGGACTTACTGGGAAACTTTTCGAAATAAAGCGCTAACAATCCAGAAACATGAGGCGTTGCCATACTTGTCCCGTTCATCAGCTTGTACATGCTTACGGGAAAAGAACTTAGCACATCTACCCCAGGTGCACAAAAATCCACATTTCCGCCATTGGAGGCGTTAATACCACCATTAGAAAACTTAGCAACTCTCATTTGGCTATCAATCGCCGCAATCGCCATAATTGATGCTACATTGGCTGGAGCAGAAACAGGTTTTGGAACCGAAGGGCGATTACTATCATTGCCAGCTGCAGCAACAATTAAGCAATTATTTTCCATTGCTTTTTTCCCGACGGATTCAAAAAGCAATGATGGAGCTTCATTAATTTCTACTGGTGAAGCCAAGGACATCGAAATAATCTGACTTTTTTTGGTGATCGCCCAGTCTATTGCATCGATAATTGCACTTGTACTTCCTTTTCCTGAGTTAGAAAGTACTTTTCCCACCTTAATATGAGCTTCCTTTGCAATACCATATCGTTTTCCCGTGTCTGACCTTACATTTCCCGCTGCAACACCAACGCAATGTGTACCGTGACCATGGGCGTCATTCGACCAATCTTCGTCTTTTATAAATGACTTTCCTTCGATATCTCGACCAACAAAATCAGGATGATTACTCATGAATCCTGTATCCAAAATACAAATATTAACACCTTTGCCTGTCAATTGAGTTTGATCAAGACCAATGGCCTTCAAGCCCCATTCCATATCAGTTATGGGATTTTGAGGAAGAGGTTTGTTGAGTAAAAATGCTTCTAATTCAGTTATTTTTTCTCTCAGTTCTGTGGAAGTTTTTTTTAATTCTTTGATTAAAGTCACTTCGTTGGCGGGAAAAAAGTCCCGTTCTTTTTCATAATAAATAACAGGACTATTTTTATCATTAACTGCTTCCAAAAGAGCTTTCTCATCAATATTCTCGAGTACCGCAACATTGAGGTTTTTAAAAAGAACCGAATTGTCTTTGTCAATAATATTAAAAGCGCGATTCTTGCTTGACAAATCTTCAGACGAAGTGACACTGACCTCAAATTCGCTGGAGAATCGTTCTACAGACTTCTTCTTTTGGTCTTCAATCATCACGATATATTTCCCTTGATTTTTCATGGTTTTAGTTTTATTGAATTTTTGAAATCGCTTTTTCAAACAACAGATATATATCCTCAGAAATAAGATTCATTCTCAACTTTTTATCGATACTGGAAATCGAATGATTCTGCTTGATTAACTGCTCCCAAAATACTTCAATTTTAGCAACAGAATTCAGTTTTTTGATTTTAGAATCGGTTAATATTTGGTTTTGATACAGTGACAGAATGAGGTTAGAAATTAATTCCTCTCCTTCTTCCAATTTTGCACTTTCCTTTTGATAAATTTGTTGCAACAAGCCATTAATCTGTTCCAAAGCAGCAAAAGAGAATCCAGAATACAACTCCCTCCTTCCTTGTGTTATCTTTTCCATCCTTATGGGGTCAAAGCCTTTCTTGACAGTCAATAATTGGTTGTTGATTTTAAGAATCTCAGATTCTTGAGAGGTACTCCCTGTCGATTGAAAATAGGCTAAAATCTTATCCAAAAAAGCCTTGAAGTCCGCATCAAAATCATAAGACCTTTCCGCAAAAAACCTTTGAACCTTATTGAATTTTTCAAAAAGACCCTCAATGGTTTTTACTTTATGATGGATAAACTCTTGCATTACTCAAAAATTATTTCTTCCACATCATTTCCATCGCGATCTTGCAATTTTACGATTCTTAGTCCTTCCTCTTCCATTTCTACATGGAGATTAATAAAAACTTTATCCTTATCATCAGAAGAGGTTGTATTAGGATCAATATAGAGATTATTAAGGCGAGACCCAACGAGATTATACCTACTTGCGAGAGATTCACTTAAAATTTGTTTAAGCGCTTCTGTTTCTTGAGGATTGTCTTCCTGAGGTCGAAACACGCCAAAATTAATTGTACTAATCTTAGTTGGGAGATCTATTTTCTTGATATCCACCTGAAAATCTTTAGTGAATTTTTGATCCTTGACTTCCAATGTTTTGAAAAGCTTCGTAAACTCTTCGTTCTGAACCTGTTTTTCGGTCAAAGGCGAAATATTAAGTTGCTTTTCTTTGTTGACCAATGTAATTTTACTATTAACATCTCTCAGGAAAAGCTTTTCGTCGTATTTGAAATTGTACTTAGAATCCGAATCAATATTCTCCACCTTAATAGGGATATCCATTTTGACCACGGGAATATTATACCTTGGAACTTTGAAGTACTTCAAATAATCGTGCTTTGCATACTCTTTGGCAACTCGCACCGAGTTCTCATCTGCCAGTTTACGAGCCTGGATTATCTCGTTGTTGAGATAATCCAGGTAATCTGATAAGGTTATCATGGTTATTGGTTTTTATGCAGATAGCAATCCAAGAACCTTTTCTAATCCTGCTGGCATTTCATCGTTGGTCGCTTTGACTCTTACCGCAAGAGAGTATTCTTTCTCAACTTTGACACCAGTGCTCGAAGTTCTTTTGTAAGCGACATCCACTTTGAATTTCACTTTTGCAAAAAGATTAGAAAGACCACTACTTTCAGTACTTCCTGATGTATTTATCACAAATTCTGAAGATGTGTTTTTTGTAAAAGTTGAATTCAATTTAACATTGAAATCGATTTCACAGGTCTCAATTCGGATACTTGGGATGTTTAATAACGCAATGAACGGGACATTGATTTCAACCTCTTGTTCAACTGTTTTAGGATTACTTGCACTTACGTCTTCTTCTGGATCAAATTCAGGATTAGGCACGTTCTTTTTATATTTGAAATCGGCCATTCTTAATTTTTTTTCACCGGTACTTGCGTCTGTTTCAAAACCGACTTCATTAATAAAACTTACGGTACTTACCGATGCATTGGCTTGCGCAGTGACACAAGCATCCAAAGGTCCACCAATAATTTTAGCGAAATCGATACTTCCTAGTTCTGACGCAAATTCTGCATCACCAGCACCTGCAGCAGCAAAACTTTTTGCATCTTCTGCAGCCAAACCAAGAATCATATTCATCACTTTGGATGAAGCACTGCTTAACGAAGCTTCCCATTTTGGATTGTAACTACTATTAAAGGAGTTAATGATTTCCAAAATTTCTTTCTTTGTTAAATCTTGTAATTCTGCAGGAGCAATTCCGCTTACTTTTTCGTAATCAGCAGGGCTAATTGTTAGTTCGATTCCTTCTAGAAGCTTAATTAATTCAGCTTTGTTGGACTTTGAATGGTCTTTTTGCAAGACCTCTTTGATTGTTGTCATGATTAACTATTTTGTTGGTTATTATTGTAGCACAAAGGTATAAACAACATATAATCAGAAATATAGGAAATACACTATGTTTAACATGGGATTTTCACTGTATTTTCATTCAAACGTAATTTTCAAAGAAATAAATTAATAGTATGCTCTATTTTTAAAGGAAATAAAAAAAACGGATTCTAGCGAATCCGATTTTGAAATTATCTTAAGAATTAGACTTCTTTGCCTTAATCATCATTTCGAGCATATCCCACATTTCTTGTGGAATTTCTTCCAACATATTAAATTCTCCTGCTCCTTGAAGCCATTCTCCTCCATCAATGGTCACCACTTCTCCATTGACATAAGCTGAAAAGTCAGAAACCAAATATGCAGCGAGATTGGCCAATTCCTGATGTTCGCCAACTCTTCGTAATGGAACTTTTTTTCTCATGTCGAATTTCTCGGCTAAATCTCCTGGAAGTAATCTTTCCCAAGCTCCTTTGGTTGGGAATGGTCCTGGAGCAATCGCATTGAATCTAATGTTATATTTTGCCCATTCAACAGCGAGACTTCTGGTCATTGCTAAAACTCCCGCTTTTGCACAAGCTGATGGAACAACATACGCAGAACCTGTCCAAGAATATGTGGTCACAATATTAAGTACTGTTCCCGGAACTTTGTTATCAATCCAATATTTCCCTATTGAAAGTGTACAGTTTTTTGTTCCTTTGAGGACGATATCTAAGATAGAATCAAATGCAGAATGCGTTAATCTTTCTGTTGGCGAAATAAAATTCCCAGCTGCGTTATTCAATAAAATGTCAATTCTGCCAAATTCTTTTAGAGTCGCTTCTTTCATGGCTTCTACTTCATCCCAATTTCGGACGTCGCAAGAAACACACAGAACTTTTCCACCCGTCTCATCTTCTAATTCTTTTGCTGTGGCTTGAAGTTTTTCTAAATTTCGGGAAGTGATGACCACTTTTGCACCTAATTGTAAAAAATATTTGGTCATGGCTTTTCCAAGACCGCTTCCTCCTCCTGTAACGATGGCTACTTTATCTTTTAATGCGTCTTCACGAAGCATTGGTTGTGTATATAACATCCGACTTTGATTTAAAAATTAAGATTCTAAAGTTAAGTATTTTGAGGAAAGACAAAGAATTTTATTTTATTCGGTAAATAGTAATTGAACCGATCTGTAAAATCATTTATTATAAAAATAAATATCCGTAAAGTTGCCTAAAATTCACTATCTTTGTGTTAGTCAAATAAATAACGATGAATTTATT
>NZ_JBYVEB010000038.1:0-28776 GCF_058117085.1 Chryseobacterium sp. CG10_8
TGTAAAGTTCAAAACTACTTGGACAAATTAATACCTGCAAATTATGAATTTCAATACTAGAAAATGGATCAAACCAGAAGACCTTAATCCTAACCATACCCTTTTCGGAGGACGATTATTACAGTGGATTGATGAAGAAGCAGCACTTTACGCTATTATTCAGTTAGAAACACCTCGATGTGTAACCAAGTATATATCAGAAATCAACTTTGTGAGTTCCGCGAAACAAGGAGACATTATCGAAATCGGTATCGAAGCGATTGAATTTGGTCACACCTCGATTACACTACGTTGCGAAGTTCGAAACAAAATGACGCACCAAACCATCATCACCATCGATAGAATTGTATTTGTTGGAGTTGACGAAAATGGAAAACCAAGAAAACATGGAAAAACACATATCGAATATGTTGCTGACCGTCTAAAAGAAAAAAATTAGTGACCATCTATATCAAAAATATGGTTTGCAATCGCTGTATTATGGCGATTGAAACTATTTTTAAAGATTTAAAAATAGACTATACTTCTATTCATTTGGGAGAAGTAGAAACTGTTGAAAAACTTTCTGCTTCTCAATTAAAAGAACTCAAAATCCAATTAGAATCATTGGGCTTCGAAATCCTTGAAGACCAAACCCACAAACAAATCGAGAAAATAAAAAGTCTAATCATTCAGAAAATTTCTGAGCTTGATATTGCTGAAAGCTTTTTATTATCAGAGTTTTTAAGTGGTAAAATGAACAAAGATTACAGTAGTATTTCCAAAGTGTTTTCACAAAATGAAAGCATCACTTTAGAGCAGTATTTCATCCTTCAAAAAATTGAAAAGGTAAAAGAACTTCTATCTTATAACGAATTTCAACTGACTGAAATTGCAGGAAAATTAGGCTACAAAAGTGTTCAACACCTCTCTTCTCAATTCAAAAACAGTATAGGCTTCACTCCTACTGAATTCAAAAAACTAAAGAACCATCATCGAAAATCCATCGATTTTTCCTAAATTTTATAAATATTTTCCATCTATTTATAACTGAATTCTCCTTTAAATGCTCAATTTTGTAATTGAAAATTATTTATTAAATTTACTTGAGTATTAACATGTTACAAAAATTCAGCATAACATTAATTTTTTTACTTGGATTTTTCTTGATTCCAAGTTCTGTTCTTGCGTGCAAATTGCAGGGTGAAAAATTAAATAAAGTTGAAGTAAAAACTCAGCAGTACGTTAATAAATCAAAGCATTACGTTGCAAAATCAGATTGTAAAAAAGGAAATTGCAAACAGAATTGCTGTAATTCGGAGTCGCATAATTGCGATGACAAAGATTGCGGTGGAAGTTGCAAATCAGAACTTTGTTCTAACCTTACTTACTTTTTCTCCAAATCCGCTGAAGAATTTAAAATAAATATATCTAAGGATTTTGATTTTATGAAAGCCAAATTTCACCATCTAAATCCCGACTACGCTTTTAGTCTTCATAATATTTGGTTACCTCCCAAAATAGGTTAATTATGTTTTTGTACAGCCAAAGGTGTGTGCAGTTCCAAACAATAGTTGTTTAGAACATTCAATAAATTAATCTTAAAATAAAATATAATGAAATCAATAATAAATACATTGGCAACAGTTTTTTTACTGTTGTCGACCACGATAGTATATTCACAAAATAAAACCGATTTAGAAAAAGTTTATCAATCTTATTTCAACCTAAAAGATGCCTTTATAACATCCAATGAAAAAGCGGTGTCAGCAAAAGCCAATCTGCTTCTATCCGAAATAGGAAACGTAAAAATGGAGAATTTAGATGGCGCAACACATACCGCATGGATGAAAGCCTTAAAAAATCTAAATCTTCAAACCAATGACATTTCAAAAGCAAACAATATTGAAAAACAAAGAAAAACTTTTGCTTCCCTTTCCGAGTCAATTCACTCGTTGATGAAAGTTTCAAAGTAAAGACACGGTTTATTTTCAAAATTGTCCGATGTACAAAGCGAATTGGCTAAGTAAAGAAAAGTAGATTAAAAATCCTTATTACGGTAATAAAATGCTCACTTGCGGTTCTACAAAAAAAAAATATTAACTAAAAAATAAAGCCATGAAATATTACATCACGTTTGTTTTCTTGTTTTTTATTTCCAGTACAGTATTTTCTCAAGGAACAACCAAAACCTATTACACTTGTCCAATGCATCCGCAGATTCAAAAATCTACTTCAGGTGATTGCCCAATTTGCAAAATGACATTGGTAAAAAAAACAGTAACAGTTGTCAAAAAACCAGTCGCACAAAAACCGACAACGACAAAACCTGTAGCTAAACCAACGACAACTCAAACTAAAAAAGTCGAGCCGAAGCCAACAACTACGGTAAAAAAAACAACGCCTACTCAAAAAAAAACGACACCTGTTTCAACCACCCCAAAAAAAACAACTTCAACCAAGCCAAAACCTGAAGTTAAAAAAGTAGTTGAAACTAAAACCGTCGAAACAGATAACCACGACCATCACAAAACGGAAATGAGTGATGTTGAATACACTTGTCCAATGCATCCCGAAGTTATTTCCGATAAACCGGGAAGTTGCCCAAAATGCAGAATGGATTTAGTGAAAAAAAGGGATGATAAAATGATGAATGATGACCATTCTAATCATCAAAGCAGCATCAAAAATGCTGACACACAATACACTTGTCCGATGCATCCAGAAGTCATTTCTGACAAACCGGGACGTTGCCCAAAATGCGGAATGACTTTGGTTAAAAAAGAAACAGAAGATAACCATTCTTCCCATCAAAATCACGATGGAATGACTATGAATATTCTTCCGCTTCCCAAAAAACATTTTACCGATGGAAAAGTGGTTCGTTACGAACTATATGTAAAAGATACATTGGTCAATTTTGCAGAAAAAACCAAACATGCAATTGCAGTAAATGGTCAAATTCCGATGCCGACTTTGGAGTTTTACGAAGGCGATACCGCTGAAATTGTGGTTCATAATCTCATGGATGAAGAGACCTCGATTCATTGGCATGGTTTACAACTTCCGAACAAAGAAGACGGAGTTCCATGGTTGACGCAGAAACCAATTCCTCCAAAATCAATCTACACTTACCACTTCCCAATCATTCAAAACGGAACGCATTGGTATCATTCGCATTCAGGGTTGCAGGAACAAATCGGGATGTATGGTTCAATTATTTTAAAGAAAAGAACAGACGACCCTACTTTTAGAAAAGGTATCGATGATTTGCCCGAAGTACCCATTATCATAAGTGAATGGACGAATCTAAATCCTAAAAATATTCAGAGAATGTTGGCGAACGCCAATGATTATTCCGCAATTAAAAAAGGGAGTACCCAAAGTTATTGGGAAGCCATTAAAGAAGGACATTTCGGAACAAAATTAGGAAACGAATGGAAACGAATGTTAGCAATGGACGTGAGCGACATTTATTATGACGTGTTTCTCATCAATGGAAAAAACGAACAGCAACTTTCTCAGTTTAAAACAGGTGACCAAGTAAGATTAAGAATTTCAAATGGTGGAGCTTCCTCTTATTTTTGGTTAAATTATGCAGGCGGAACAATAAAAGTAGTTGCCAACGATGGTAACGATGTAGAACCTGTTGAAGTTGACCGTCTGATTATTGGGGTGTCAGAAACTTACGATATTGTCGTACAAATTCCTGAAAAAGGAAAGTCGTACGAATTAATGGCAACGCCTGAAGATAGGACAAAATCTACTTCAATTTTCATTGGAAAAGGCGAAAAAGTGAAGCACGGAAATCTTCCTCGTCTAAAATATTTTGAAGGAATGAAAATGATGAATGCCATGATGAATATGGACGGTACCATGAAAGACATGGGAATGAACATGAGTCTGCAAAAAATGGATATGAACCAAGTGATGTATCCCGAAATGGCTCCTTCAGAAATGAAAAGCACTGACGAAAAGCCAATGGAAATGAGTGATTATAGCATGGACCATTCTCAACATCAGGCGCAAAATTCATCCATCACCACTTTGAATTACGACATGTTGAAATCTCCTTACGACACCTCACTTTCAAAGGATGATCCTGTTCGCGAACTCAAATTCACCCTTACAGGGAACATGAACCGTTACGTTTGGAGTATGGACAATAAAGTGTTGAACGAATCAGATAAAATTTTAGTTAAAAAAGGAGAAGTTTTAAGAATTACACTTTACAACAACTCGATGATGCGTCATCCAATGCATTTGCATGGATTTGACTTTAGAGTCATCAATAAAAGTGGCGTTCAATCGCCTTTAAAAAATGTATTGGACATTATGCCGATGGAAACCGATGTTATTGAATTTGAAGCCAATGAAGAAGGAGATTGGTTCTTCCATTGTCATATTCTTTATCACATGATGGCAGGAATGAATCGTGTTTTTGCTGTCGGAGATTATAAAAACCCATTACTTCCTAACAAAAATGAAGCCTACAAAAAATTACAAAAAGAAAGTAATATGTGGCATTTGATGGCGGAAAACGATTTCGCAACCAATGGAAACGATGGTATGGCAACGCTTCAAAACACACGTTGGAATCTTTCAAGTGAATGGAGATTAGGGTACAATTCTCACCACGGCTACGAAGTTGAAACCCATTTCGGTAGATATGTTGACAGAATGCAATGGTTAATGCCTTTTATCGGATTTGATTATCGTTACAGAAAAATGGGAAAAGACGAACACGAGAAAAATATGTTCGGGCAAGAAAACACCAAAGACGAACGAGCAAAATTCAGCGCAGGTTTTGTTTACACGCTACCTCTGTTGGTGAATTTGCAAGCGGAAGTTTATACCGATGGAATTTTTAGAGTTCAATTGATGCGTGAAGACATTCCGTTAACCAAAAGATTACGAGGTGCTTTCATGGTCAATACGGACAAAGAATACATGATTGGAGCAAAATATATAATGACTAAAAACTTTTCAGTTTCCACCCATTACGATAGCGATATGGGAATTGGTTTCGGAATCACTGCAACCTACTAATAACTAAAAAAACCTTAAAAAAAATGGAAAACACATTTAATGTCGTCGGAATGTCATGTTCTGGTTGTCAGAAAAAGATTTCAGAAAAATTAAATTCCATTGATGGAATTTCAGCTGAAGTTAATTTAGAAAACTCTACGGTTAAAATTACTTCGGATAAAGAAATAAATTTAGATGAATTAAATAACGAACTGAAAACAGTTGGAAACTACGCCTTAGAAGACCCAAAAAATCCTGTGATCACTAAGGTTATCCCACCTCAAGAGCGAGTATCACCAAGTTCCGTTTATTATTGCCCAATGGAATGTGAAGGTGAAAAAGTATATTTTGAGCAAGGAAAACATTGCCCTGTTTGTAAAATGTATCTTGTTCCGATTGAGGAAAAAGAAGAGTATAAAAACAAACCTCAAACTTATTCCAAAACCAATCTTCCGGAAAGTTTTAAAAACCAAATCGGAATGTACTTTTGCCCAATGTTCTGCGAAGGAGATAAAACCTACGGTAAAGATGTTGGCTGTCCAGTTTGTCATATGCATTTGGAAGAAATCACTCAGGAATTGCTTGAGGGAAGTAGGATGATGGATTCGGGAAGTCATCACAGTCATACCCATCATCATCATTCCGAACCCGAAACTCGAAACCCGAAACTCGAAGCTAAAAACGCAGGAAAATACTACTGTCCAATGTATTGTGAGGGTGACAAGGTTTACGACTCCAATGTAGGATGCCCTGTTTGCGGGATGGATTTAGTGAAAATTCCAGAAAAGAAAGCAACGCAGTACACCTGTCCAATGCATCCTGAAATCATTAGAGACGAACCTGGAAGTTGCCCTATTTGCGGAATGGATTTAATACCAATACCGTCAAAAAACAATGAACACGAAGACGACACCTACAAAATCTTGAAGAAGAAATTCTGGATTTCCGTAGCTTTCACTTTACCCGTGTTTATTATAGAAATGGGAAGCATGTTTTTTGGATGGAATTTCCCAGGAAAATCTCAAGGAATCATAGAACTTCTTTTAACACTTCCGGTATTATTTTATTCGGGTTGGTTTTTGATGAAGCGTGGTTGGATTTCTTTTAAAACATGGAATCTCAATATGTTTTCACTTATTGCTTTAGGTGTTACCGTTGCATTTTTGTTTAGCATTTTGTCCTTATTCTTTCCTGAAATTTTACCTCACGAGTTTTTACATGGTGGTAAAAGTCCATTGTATTTTGAGGCCGTTTGTGTTATTTTAACTTTGGTTATTATGGGACAAATGATGGAAGCTGGTGCGCACCAAAGAACCGGAAAATCCATCGAAGCCCTAATGAATCTTTCACCTGACACTGCTAATTTGATGGTGGATGGAAAAGAAAAACTGGTAGCCTTATCTGAGGTTAAAGCTAATGACATTTTGAAAGTAAAACCTGGAGATAAAATTCCAGTTGACGGAAAAATTATTGAAGGAAATTCCTCTGTGGACGAAAGTATGATTACTGGAGAACCTATTCCTGTGGAAAAAGAAATGGGTAGCGAAGTAACTTCTGGAACCATCAACGGAAACGGAACTTTCCTTATGAAAGCTGAAAAAGTGGGTGACGAAACATTGCTGTCTCACATCATCAAAATGGTGAACGATGCCAGTAGAAGCAAAGCTCCTATTCAAAAATTAGCGGACCAAATTTCAAAAATATTTGTTCCTGTGGTTATTGTTATTTCCATTCTTACATTCATTTTATGGTACATTTTCGGAGGAGAAAATAAAGCGATTTATGCTCTTGTTAATGCGGTTTCGGTACTTATCGTGGCTTGTCCTTGCGCTCTTGGACTGGCAACACCAATGAGTATGATGGTAGGAATTGGTAAAGGAGCTCAAAACGGCGTTTTAATTAAAAACGGTGAGGCTTTAGAAGAAATGAACAAGGTCAATGTTCTAATCACGGACAAAACAGGTACGTTAACGGAAGGAAAACCAAGCATGGAGACCGTTGAAGTTAATGATGGTGTTGACAAAAATGAAGCTAAAAAATTAGCCTCAATTCTTAGTCAAAACTCTGACCACCCTTTATCCAAAGCAATTTTAGAAGCCATCCCAGATTCCGATCAACATGAAAAAGTAGAACATTTTGAAAATATTTCAGGAAAGGGAATTAAAGGAAACATTAATGGTAATGAAATTCTGTTCGGGAACGAAAGTCTTTTAAAACAATTTTCAATTACCGTTCCAGAACAATTGAAGCAGAAACTTACTGAAAATCAAAACAAAGCCCAATCTATTTCCTACCTTGTGAAAGACGGAAAAGTGATTGCCTATTTTGGGTTCACGGATAAAATAAAATCCGACGCCAAGAAAGCCATCAAATTTCTCCAAGACAAAGGTATTGAAGTCATAATGATGACAGGTGATAATGCCCAAACTGCTAAAGCGGTTGCCAACGAATTAGGAATCCACGAATTCCATGCGCAATGTCTTCCTGAAGACAAAATGAAGAAAATACAAGAGCTTCAAAGTGCTGGCAAAATTGTTTCCATGACGGGAGACGGAATTAATGATGCTCCAGCTTTAGCGCAATCTAATGTAGGAATCGCTATGGGAACTGGAAGTGATGCGGCGATTGAAAGTGCTTCGATTACTTTGATTAAAGGCGATATTTTGGGAGTCGCTAAAGCAAGAGTTCTAAGTGAAAAACTTTTGAGAAATATTAAAGAAAACTTATTCTTCGCTTTTATTTATAATACTTTGGGAATCCCTGTTGCGGCAGGTCTGCTCTACCCTACTTTTGGGATTTTACTTTCACCAATGTTGGCGGCGGCGGCAATGAGTTTTTCTTCAGTTTCAGTAATTTTGAATTCTTTACGATTAAATTATATCAATTTGAAAATATAAAATCATTAAATTTAACATAAGATTGTTTCTATCATTCAAAAAATAAATCTGAAACAAGCAAATCAAAGTTCTCGTTACGAATTTTTTCAAAATTCTACTCGAACTGAGGCATCACATACAATTTCCAGAGCGTCAGTTCGAGTACGAAACGAAGCGGAGCGTATCGAGAAGTGATTTAACATAGAAAATTCCCGATGCAATTTTAAAAACATCTCGATACGGATTTCTTCAAAATCCTACTCGATATGACGATGCCGTCACTTCGAGTAGTGAAGCGAAGTGGAGCGTATCGAGAAGTACTTTAACATAGAAAATTCAAGGTGCAATTTTAAAAACATCTCGATATGACGAAGTTGACTTTTTTGAAAAAAAACATTATCTTCAACTCATGAAAAAGAAGCTTGTAGTACTTTCTGGCGCTGGAATCTCGGCAGAAAGTGGTATTAAAACATTTAGAGATTCTAATGGACTTTGGGAAAATCATCGTGTAGAGGATGTGGCGAGTCCAGAAGGTTTTGCCAAAAATCCTCAATTAGTTTTGGATTTTTACAATGCGAGGAGACGTCAGCTCAGTGAAGTTAGTCCCAACGAAGCACACTTGATCTTAGCTGAATTAGAAAAAGATTTTGATATCCAAATTATCACTCAAAATGTAGACGACCTCCATGAAAGAGCCGGTTCTTCTAATGTTCTTCATCTTCATGGAGAACTAAAAAAAGTAAGACCAGTTAATTCTGATTCAAAAATAAGGACTTGGGAAGGTGATCTTAATTTGGGCGATACCGATGAACAAGGAAATCAACTTAGACCACACATCGTTTGGTTTGGAGAAATGGTTCCCGAAATGGAGAATGCAATGCAAATAGCTTCTGAAGCAGATATTTTCTTGGTGATTGGGACTTCGATGCAAGTTTATCCTGCTGCAAGTTTGATTCATTATATTCCAGAGCATTGTGACGTTTATATCATTGACCCCAATCTACCTAATTCCTATACACGGTCGGAGAACTGTTTTCAAACATCAGCTTCCGAGGGAATGAAAAAATTAAAAGAGCGACTAACACCCTAGAAATAAGTAATTTCAATAGATAAAAATTCTCTTAGTAGAAAATAACATTCAATCACATTGAAAGATATCAAAATCATTGGCGGTGGAATTTCGGGGTTAACAGCCGCTTTAACCCTGAAAAAATACGACGTTGATTTTGATTTGTATGAGAAGCAGAATGCTATTAGCTACGACCATGTAGGTCTGGGAATCAGTGCTAACATCTTTCCAATTCTCAACGAACTTGAAATCTTTGAAGAAACGCAAGAACTTGGAACTTCCATAGAAACTTTTCATTTTGTTAATTCGCAGGGCAAAAATTTAAAATCTTTTCAGTTAAAAAAACCGCCGTTATCAATCAATAGAAGGCTTTTTCATGAATTGCTTTATGAAAAATTACCATCGGAAAAAATTCATTTAGGTTGCGATAAGACGATTGATGACTTCTCCGAGACCTCTTTCATTATTTCCGCAGATGGAATCAACTCTGGAACAAGGCAAAAAGTGTATCCTGAACTCGCTTTGAGAAATTCGGGCCAAATATTATGGAGAGGAATTGCCGAAATTTCTTTGAATAAAAAATATCAAAACGCATATCATGATTTCATAGGCAACAACACCAGATTTGCGATAATCCACTCTGGGAATCACTTTTATAGCTGGTACTTTATTACAGAAAACCACTTAGAGAGTCCTCCGCAGAATGATAAAGATTTCAGTAAAAATTTACTCAAAAATCATTGCCCTGAAGTCATTGAAGTACTTGATAATACTAACCAAGTTTACTATACTCCGCTTTATGACATCAATCCCAACAACCGAAAAGGATTGGACTGGTTTCACAAAAACTTAATGATGATTGGTGACGCAATCCACCCAACCACTCCTAATATGGCTAATGGAGCATGTCTTGCTATCGAAGATGCTTATCTATTGTCCAAGATGATAATTAACGATCAATGTATGGAAGTTGATTTTAGAACATTTCAAAAAGCAAGAACGCAAAAAGTCAATCCTATTGTTTTCCAATCTTGGTATTTTGGGAAGTTGATACATCAGAGGAATAGGATGATTCAAGAATTCATTAACCTAGGAATTCAACTAACCCCACAGTTTCTTTTTGACCATATATACTCGAAAGTTCTCATCGAAGTGAATCAAAGATAAATCACTTTTCTAAAATTCATTTTTTTTAGTAAATTTCAGAAAAAAAATGTCAACAACATGTTCTCCCGCTCCAGAAAATAAAAAGGAATATATTGCTGATATAGGAAAAATCCTTGTATCAGAACATGGTAGAAAAGATTTCTACACTCCTAAAGAAGTCGAAGAAGCTCATCAAAAAAGTAAATGGTATGAAAATGCTGATTTTTCTTGTTGGGCGATGTGTACTTTCTCCTCTCATCAAGACTTCGATACCTACCATCAAGAAATTGGCGAAACTTGTGATTATACTGCCATGAAATCCGAAATGTTTGCCGGTCTTTCCCCAAACCTAGACGTTAATACTATCGACGCTTCAGCTTTTGATATGGATACTTCATGGCTAGATATCGGTGAAGTTTCTGGGGATGGTTTCTTGGAAGGATTATTGGAGTTCTTTTCTAGTATTTTGGATTAAATTTTAAGTACGTGTTTTTAATTAAAATACTTGATTAACCTCAAAATAAATCTGGAAATTCAGGAAATAACCCCGAAAAATTAGGTGAAAATCCCCACGAATCACCAACCAATGCAGTCTAACTTTGTTGATACAAAAAAACAGAAATTATGTCAACAAAAACTGCTGCTCAAAACAGGGATACGATTTTAAAAATTGCCAAATCTCAAATCGGAATTACAGAATCTCCTAGAGATTCTAACAAAACCAAATTTGGAAAATGGTACGGATACGACGGATATGCATGGTGTGCCATGTTTGTCAGTTGGGTCTATGACCAAGCTGGTTGTCCACTTGGACATGTAGATGATGCAAAAGGCTATCGAGGTTGCCAATCTGGCTATTATCATTGGAAATCCACTGGAGAACTTACTCAAAATCCTACTAAAGGAGATATCGTAATTTTTGATTGGAATGGAGATCGCTATGCTGATCACACGGGAATTTTCATAGAATGGACTGATCAATCCAAGACAAAATTTAGATCAATAGAAGGCAATACTAGTTTCACAAGCAATTCTGATGGTGGTCAAGTGATGATACGAGATCGTAAGTCAACTCAAGTGAAAGCTTTTGTAAAACCAAAAGTCATCAACAAGAATAGTGTATCACCAGTCATTGACGAACTTCAAATTTTGAAAATTGGAAACAAAGGATCCGAAGTTACAGTAATTCAAAAGATGTTGAAAGATCTAGGTTATAGTATTGTTATTGATGGCGATTTTGGACCTAATACGGAACGAATCGTAAAACAGTTTCAAAAAGACCATAAATTCACCCAGACTGGTATTGTTACTCCAGCGCTCAAAGGTTATATGCAAGAACTTCTCAATAAAGATAAAGAGGTCCCAGATTCGCAACTAACCACTGGTATCTATCTCAAACTTGGAGCTAAAGGTGATGCTGTTGTTCAGTTGCAAAAGGCTCTTAATAAAGCGAAAATTTCACCGGAGCTCAAAGCCGATGGTGACTTCGGAAAGAAAACAGAGACTAATGTGAAAGCTTTTCAAAAACTTAAAAAAGTCACTGTCGATGGAATTGTCGGACCGCAAACATGGAAACTCCTATTAATTTAACATTCATAAAAAAAGCATCATTGACCGAAGTTAATGATGCTTTTCATTTAAACATTATAATTATCTAATTCTAAAATTGAGTTTCGCATTAAAGAATCTTCCTGTAAGATTGATTGGCACAGGATATAGATATCTCGAATTAACGTCCGTAATCCATTGATTAGCTACAGTATTATAGATATTAAAAGCGTTAAAAACTTGAATACCTAAACTTAACTCCTCAAATTTTTCCCAAAATCCGTAAGCTGTATTTTTCTCCTTGGGGTCGATAAAAAGGTAACTTAATCCAATATCCACTCTCTTGTAAGAAGGTAAAGTCTTTTGGAATTTATATGAAGAATAGATATCTGGATTCCCATTATCATCAAAAAGTAAAGGTGCTCCTGTTGGCAATCCCATCGCATAGAAACCTGTCAAGTTAATTCTCATTTTCGGAATTTTCGGCATATAATCCTGATAGAAAATCGAGAATTTTAATCTCTGATCTGTGGGTCTTGGGATGTCTCCTCTCCCATCAATATTCTCATAAGTTCTCGCGTAGCCTACCGAAATCCAAGAATCAACTCCTGGCACAAATTCACCAAATAATCTTGATTCAATTCCATAAGAATAACCTTCGGAATTGTTAATACCAGCGTATCTCGTTCTC
Organism: Chryseobacterium sp. CG10_8; assembly: GCF_058117085.1. Lineage (NCBI taxonomy): Bacteria > Pseudomonadati > Bacteroidota > Flavobacteriia > Flavobacteriales > Weeksellaceae > Chryseobacterium > Chryseobacterium sp. CG10_8. Next base: position 12,338 of record NZ_JBYVEB010000038.1, read on the forward strand.
ACATTATCCAAAAAATAAGGAATCAAATCATCCATTTTCTTGTAATAAGCTTCTGTGGTCAACTTAAACGGTCGGTCATCATACATATAAAATTCGAAATCATTTCCAAGGATAATTTGCATAGACCTTTGAGATTTGATGTCTGGATTAAAACTACCGTCTAAATTTTTAATTTCTTTATAGAATGGTGCCTGATAATAGATTCCTCCTGCTAAACGAAATAATACATCTGATTCCCAATCAGGCTTCAAGGCGAATTGCGCTCTAGGTGATACAATCGTTTCATCATTATAACTCCAATGAGCAACCCTCGCTCCAGCATTAACGAAAGCACGACTATTACCCCACATAAATTTGTGAGAAAACTGTCCATAAGCTGACAATCTCGTAGGTTCGATATTATTTTTTCCAGAAATATGGTACAACAACTCCAATGAACCATCATTAAAATCTCTTCCAGGAATTACAAAATCTCTAGGGACACTGTATCCAATAGAATCCAATAATCTCCATTCATTGGTAAGGTCCTGTAAGTTTTCTTTTTCAAATTTGAATCCTACTTCGATATCGGTATTAACATTAGGTGAATACCGAGTTCGCAATTGTGCGCCGTAAGTCTTCACCACAAGATCATTTCTTGCGTGGTCAATCTGTCCTCCAACATCATAAGAAGTAACTGGCTCCCCAGTAACTGCATCAAAAGTTTGGAGTTCGTATCCCGAAGCAATAGAATAATACTCTCTTTCTCTGTTTTGATAAGCAAAATTATCTAATGTTACACGCCATTTGTCGTTCGGTTTGAAGTTCAAAGAAAGCGTACCCATCATATTTTTGTACTGGTCGTCTTCACGTCCACCATAACCAATATTTAAAGTAATGGGTTGAAGAACAGAACCAAATTCAACTTGTTTGGCTTTCGGAACCATTTCGAAATCATTCTGAGAATAGATTCCTATAAAGGAAAGTGAGAACTTATCGTTGAAATGATAATTAATATTGGATTGAAAATCTCGATACTGAGGATTGAAATCCGTCTCTTCGTTTAAGGTATTAAGAATCAAATTAGTATTACGATATCTCGCAGAGAAAAGCGCCGTCAATTTTTTGTTATTGGTCGCAAATCCAGTAGAAAGACGACCTCCAATCAAACTTGCTTCCCCTGATAGCTCAAATTTCGTGGGTTCCCGATAATAGACATTAAGAGAAGAAGACATTTTATCCCCATATTTAGCTTCAAAACCTCCGGGAGAAAAACTCACCACCGAAACCATATCTGGATTGATGATACTCATCCCTTCTTGCAAAGAGTTGCGCACCAAAAAAGGACGATAGATTTCTACATCGTTGATGTAGATGAGGTTTTCATCATAATTCCCTCCTCTTACCATGTATTGCGAAGAAAGTTCGGTATTGGAATTAACGGATGGAAGTGACTTAATCAAATCTTCAACTCCACCAGTTGCAGATACCACTTGCTGTGCTTCTTTGGAAGAAATTTTGACCCGAGAAACATCATTAGACTTAATAGCACCCTTCTTTTGGAAAACTACTTCCTGAATTTGCTTTGTCTTAGGAGAATCTTTCTTTTGACCAAAATTCGCAACTGAAACCAGTGCTAAAGAGAGAATTAAAATTCGCTTTTTCAAACTAAAAATATTTGTAGTTAAAAATACTAAAATTTTATAAAATAGCTGCCCTAATCTTCGTAAGCTTGCCTAACAAATCATCTAATAAATCTAATTTGAGCATATTGGCGCCATCTGATTTGGCTTCGCTTGGATTAGGATGAGTCTCAATAAAAATTCCGTCTGCACCTACAGCAATACCAGCTTTAGCCACCGTCTCAATAAGCTCTGGTCTTCCACCAGTAACTCCAGAATCCTGATTCGGCTGTTGCAAAGAATGTGTAACATCCAAAATAACTGGAGCATACTTCTGCATCGTTGGAATACCTCTATAATCTACGACCAAATCAGTATAACCAAAAGAATTACCTCTTTCGATAATTCCAACTTTATCATTTCCGCTGTCTTTAACCTTCTGAACGGCAAATTTCATAGATTCTGGTGAAAGAAACTGACCTTTTTTAAGCGTTACCGCCTTTCCTGTTTGAGCTGCAGCGACCAACAAATCGGTCTGTCTCACCAAAAAAGCAGGAATCTGTAGAACGTCAACATATTGCGCTGCAAGTGCCGCATGATCAATCTCGTGGATATCTGTTGTGGTCGGAATATTGAATCGCTCACCTACTTTTTTCAATATCTCTAATGCTTTAACATCACCGATTCCCGTAAAAGAATCTACCCTACTTCTATTAGCCTTCTTGAAGCTTCCCTTGAAGATATATGGTATCTTATACTTATCAGAAAGCGCAACAATTTTTTCCGCAATTTGCATTGCCATTTCTTCACTTTCGATTGCGCAAGGTCCTGCGATAAGAAAAAAGTTCTGAGAATCTTGATGATGAATATTACTTAAACTTGAAATCATTGTATACAAAAAATTTTAAACGGCAATTTACGAATAATTAAAGGTTTCTTGAAGAAATACCGATAAAAAAACCATCACTAAAAACTCTAAAACGATAAAGCACAAAAGATAAAATCCATATTAATCACGAATTCCCAATTTAGAGAGCAAAAAATCTATCGCAAAAAAGCCTAGAAAAGCTGACTGCAAACTGACAAAACCCTCAAAAACATCCGAAAAATCACCTCCCACCGAAACAATAAGTCCAATTATCGAGACTATGAAGAAGCCTATAAAAAACCTTCTTAACCGCTGCTCTTCGGAAGAAAATAGAAAATAATAAATGTTAGGAATAACCAGTAATACTATGAAAAAAAGAAAATACTCCACTAAAACTTGCTAATAATCTTCTCAAATGTATTGATATTTCTAGAAGTAAACTGGTCTTTAAGAGATTTCTTTCCAAGAACTTTTCCAAAATTAGAATCTAAAGTATTTCCCTTCGGAACTGTCCAATAAAAAACACCTTCAGAAACTTTACCTTCTTCTCCTTCTGAGGTTTCAGCTTTAGAAAATTCACATTGCAAAATATCTTCAATACCTGTTTCTCCAACAAAAACATAGATATGCTTGTTTTCGTCTTTACCAAAAGGATTATTGTCGACAATACTTTGGATTTCCTCCTCTGTTTTAACAAACAAGAAAGCTTCGTAATCAAAATGTTTCGACATCGCTTTTTCTAGAAAGGAGCGAAGTTCTTTAGCTTCTTTATCTGACTGAAAAACTACATTTCCTGTTGCCAAAATCGTGGTAACATCAGTCATCCCAGCTTTCTCAAAAACTGACTTCACTTCCATCATTTTCATAGAAGTTCCTTTGACGTTAACACCTCGAAGAAAAGCACAGTATTTCATTTTTCTGTTTGTTGGTTACTAGTTACTTGTTTTGAGTTGCGAGTTGCGAGTTTCTAGTTGTCAGTTTACTTCTAAATTCTACCTAGCCAATCATACTTCAATCTAAACAAAAAAAAGACCTTTACCCAAATCAATCATCAATCATCAATCATCATCACCTTCTCTGATACAAGTTGTAATCAGTTCCAGAAGGCTTGATATGATAAATTTTTTCAAGTATTTTATCGTCAGATTTCAAATGGTCATTGATTCGAAACTCTTTTATCAATTCGTAATTCTCTATAAAATATGAAGAGTTTTCTCCTTCATAAAGATTAAAATAGGAAAGGATATATTTTGGCTTTCTATTTTCAACGGTATTTTTCCAAAAGTTCTTTCTGTCTTTTCTGATTTCGTTCTGAACTTCTTTGTCTACCAGTCCAACTTCATCGATGGCTTTTAGTTTAGAAAAATAAGGCACATACCCTGCTGGTTCTAAGAAAATCCATTGATTTTTATCCTTTTCATGTTGATCTAGAAACAATCCAATACTTCGACGATAATTCCATTCTCCATTTCCTGTTGCAATCGAATGAACAGTTTGAAATGCCAACATTGGTAAAATATAAAATAAGATAAGCAATGTCAACCAAAGATATCTCTTCTTTTGCTGTTCGAGAATCAAAACCAAAATAGGCACAAATAATAATATCTGTGGAATCCAATAATACCAGTCGAAGAGACTTTTCTGAGAGATAAAGATAATTTGCTTGGTCCATCCAAAAATGAAAATAATCCAAAGAAATAAATTTCGATTCTCCTTCTTTCGAACCAAAATAATAAAGCAAGCCAACTCAAACAATAATACCAAAATAGTATAAGGATTGAAATCATTTGGCAACTTCAACATCCCCCAAAAATTGCCATAATTGGAAACAAAATAAAGCCAGTCTTGGTCCAGCGTAAAATCGTGAGAATACCTCAATTGTTTCGCAACTATAGTATTATTAACATATTCATGGAAGTAGAACCAATTAAAGCTGACAACCGCTGCTACACCTAAAATCCCTCCTAGAATATAAAACCATCTGATCTTTTTGTTCCAAATGATATCTATAAGAAAGACTACACCAAGGAAAATTACGGTATCAATTCTTGTAAAAAGAATCAAAATCGGAAATAAAATCTGAGCCCAAATTTTGTTTTTATTAAAACCGAAATATAGCAATCCCATGTAAAGGAAGAATAATATCCCGTACTCCATCCCTAGAATGGAAATCTTAATCGAAGGAGGTAGAATCCCGAACAAGAAAATAAAAATAGCTTGTTGGACAGAACCCTTTAACAAAATTCTAGACAACCAAAAACTCCCAATGGTAAACAGTAAGGAATTGAAGATTAGCAAAGGTTCAATAAAATATTCTTTCCCGAAAATCAAATTGAAAACATATGAAACGAAAACGTACAGATGCGTCGTCGAAGCCGATATCTTGACATCTCCATTGAAACCAATCACGCCATAGTCCAAGAAATTTTGCGCCACTCTCCAAGTAATAAACGCGTCTTCCTGAATATGATGGGTCAACAAAAAAATCAATTTGACAAGAAAAACAAGAACTGCAGCAAAAACTGGAATCCGAAAATTCTGTCTATTGTTATCACTCATATTTCGAAATTGATTATTCTACTGCATCCATGATTGCCTTCGCCACCTGAGCTTGTTTTTCTTGGAAATAAGTTGAGTCGTAAGGCGCAATAACATCAGACATATAAGAGTAATACGATGTAATTTTTCCAGCATTATCAGACTCCTTCAAGGCTTGGGTCTTATCCATTGATTTCAATTTTTCAACAAATTTTTGAAATTTCTTATCCACTGGCTCCAAGGATTTCAAAATATAGTCATAACCTTGACTTTCACGACCTGTTTTTTTGTACCCATCTGATACCGCAGCAACAACTAGCGAATATACAGCAGGTAATTCTCTCATTTGTCGACCAAGATAATTTTGTCTGTTTTGAGGAAGGCTCAAATAATAATCATATTCAGCAATGATATTTTTTTCCAATTTTGCAGCTAACTCAAGACCCTTTTTCTCTTGTCCAGAAACCATATAACCATAGATGATGGAACTCAAAGATTTAGGATCATTATACTTTTCAACTGGAATTTCTTTAGCCACCAAATCCAAAATCTCCGCAGCTTTTTGTTTTTGACCAGCAAATGCTAAAGCTTCAGCTGCACGTCCTGCTGCGTTACGATAACCAATAATATTGGATGTTGCTGTTTCGTCATAGTGAACCTTCAAATTTTTGAAATTACCCCATCGGAAGTTTTTAACAACATTATATAACGATTCAGCGTCAGCTCTACCCATTTCTCCATCAACTCTTCTATCTGTTTTAATTGGAACCAATCGATAACTGAAACCGTCAAACTGCAAATAATCATCAAGATAGAATAAATTTTCACTATCATATACTCCTCCGTTGGAGAAATTAATGGTACGCTTCCAATCGAAATTAGCCAAAATATCCAACAACATCATGTTATTTTTCATCATGGTTCCTTGTTCGTAATTAACCGTAATATAATCTACTGCTTGAGGAAGGTCAGAAGCTTTGATAGCACCTGATTTAACAGCATTCTGCTTATTAACAGGGATAACAAACTTATCCACTGGCAAAAAGTTAAATTTCGCCAATCGGTCATTATCTTCACCAAAAAGGATTTTGATAACTTCATCTTTTTCAGGAGTCTTCAACTTCAAGAAATTGACGGCCTCCTTCGCTGTCATAGAGTCTTTGGTGATATACTTTTCGAAAGGTGCAAACACTTCTCTAGGATATCCATTCTCCGTATAATTTTTGATGATATTTTTCCACATTTCTGCATTGAAGACTACAATCTGATCATTGGTTCCTTCTCTATAATCTTCATGTTGCAAATCATTAGGAACTGGAGCTGCATCATAAGTTCTTCTTCTCACTTGGTCGATGTTCCAAGGTGTTGCCAAAAGGGTAAAATTCACCACTTTAACATCTGAACGGAATTTTTCCGTTTCCTGAATCGCCCAAACTGGATAGGTGTCGTTATCTCCATATACAAACAAAATTCCGTCTTTTGGTAAGGATTTCAAAGAAGAATAAGCATAATCGTAAGCGGCATAACGGTCGCTTCTATCATGTACATTGTAATTTTGGAAGCCCATCATCAAAGGAATTCCAAGAAGTACCACACCAGCTACAATATTCGCCGCATTGGATTTAACTTTACTCTGAATCCACCACAGAATTCCACCAGCTCCCAGACCTATCCAAATCGCATATGCATAGAATGAACCCACTAAAGCATAATCTCGCTCTCGTGGCTCATAAGGCTTAACACCCGTATAGAAAATAATACCAACACTGGTCAAAAGGAACAATGATAAAATCGCCCAAAATCTTCCAAAATCCTTATTCAGTTGGAAGAAACTTCCTAAAATACCAAGTAAAAGTGGCAAAAAGAAGAAATAAACAGTGCTTTCATTCTTGAACTTCGCTGGAAGTTGGCTTTGGTCACCCAAAATAGCATTATCAATAAACGGAATACCAGAAATCCAGTTTCCATTGGTGTCTTCACTATGACCTTCCAAATCATTTTGGCGTCCAACATAATTCCAGAAAAGATATCTAACGAAGTAATAACCATTTTGGAAAGTAATGAAATAATCAAGATTATCCGCCAATGAAGGTCTTTGTACATCCAACAAATCGTATTCTCTAACCTCCATATAATCGTTCACCTGCATCTTCCCTTCCTTGAATTTGTGTCTCAAATCCTCATAGATCTTTTGTGCTTCTGGACTTTCCGCATATTCAGAATTTTCATTAAATTTAAAATCTGGAGCACCGTACATCGAAATATAGTTCTTTTGTACATCACGATCATCACTGAACATTCTAGGTAAGAAGCTCACATGTTCTTTAGCAAAAATATAATCGATTCTTTCACCTACTTTTCTGTAAGTTCCAGTTTTTTCGTCTTTTTCGTAGACATCACCAGTCTTCTTTGATTTGAAACTTCCATCTTCATTTTTTTCAATTCCTTTCGCATCGAGATAAGCAGTATAATTTTGTCCATATATCGTCGGCCAATCCCCGTATTGCTCTCTATTATAGTAATCTAACATACCAATAGCGGTATCAGGATCGTTAAGATTCATCGGTGGATTTGCATTAGCTCTAATTGGGATAACCATCCAACAAGAAAAGCCAATAATCATATATACTACAGAAAGTGCAATGGTTTGATAAACACTCTTTTGTGACTTTCTGGCAAATTTAATTGCAAAATAACATAGCGCTACTAGAATGAAGAAAGCTGCAATCGTACCAGAATGGAAAGGAAGTCCAAGACCATTAACAAAAAAGATTTCGGCTTTTCCGAAAAGAGTCATGATGACTGGGAAAATAATCTTGAAAACAAATGCTAAGACCACCAATGTAACTACGTTGGCAATAAGAAATGACTTCCAAGAAAACTCGTAATTTCTTGCATAATAAATTAAGCATACTGCAGGCAAAGCCAACATTGCCATCATGTGAACACCCACTGAAAGGCCAATAACGAAGAAAATTAAAATAATCCAACGCTCATTGTCAGCATCGTGATACTCGTTTTCCCATTTAGTAATGAGCCAAACGATTAATGCTACAAACATAGAAGCCATCGAATATACTTCCCCTTCTACAGCAGAAAACCAAAAGGTATCCGAAAAAGTGAAAGCTAAAGCACCAATAACTCCTGCAAAAAGAATAGAAATTTCTTGGTGTGAAGTAATCTCTTCCATGTCCTTATTCAACATTCTTCTAACCAAATGCGTAATGGTCCAAAAAAGGAATAATATAGTCAACGCACTGAAGAAAGCAGACATGGCATTGATAACCAACGAATAGTTGGACTCATCACCAAATGCAAAGATCCCTGCTCCTGCTCCAAGAATTTGGAAAAGTGCAGCACCCGGAGCATGGGTTACTTCTAATTTGATTGCAGATGAGATGTATTCTCCACAATCCCAAAAGCTAAAATTAGGCTCTATCGTTGACAAATAGGTTACAAAAGCAATTGCAAAAACTATCCAACCAAGGACAGTATTCCATTTTTTAAAAGACCAGTTCTTCATTATATTTTTTTGTGATGCGAAAATAAGGTTTTTCAACAAAAATCTTTGATTTTTACCTTTATAAATTTATAAATTGATGAAACTCCTTCACAGAAATATCTTCTTGCAAGACCATTTTCAACCCCGAAATATTACATCAGAGTCCAAAATAAATTCGATTTCCTACCTCTAGTCAAAAATCAATAGATTGACAAAACTTTAAGATTGCTCTCCTTCTGCGTTAAATCCAATTTTGCGATGAGGCTTTTCCTTAATGGAATAAAAGTCAAGTTCTGCTTTCATTCCTTCAATTCTCGGAGAAAAAGCATCATAGTCGTTGGCAGAAACTTCCCGAATAAATTGTTGAACGGAATCCAAATAATCGTCCGTCAATTTGCTGGCACATTCGATATAACTAAGTTCCAAAATCTTCTTATCGATAGCGAATTGAGGTGTTTTCATTTTCAAATAATGACTTCTCAATCGTTTTTTAACACTTTGAGTAAAATCAATAACCATCGTATTGCTAAAAAGCTTCATTCGGTCAGCATACTCATTCCAAAAAGGTTTTTTATCCGCTTTGTTAAACTTAAGAATTTGCATCAAAACGGATTCTTTAGAAAGATTAAGCATCAAGTAACGCAAAATCATCTGTGCTCGTTCATCCGCATTAGGAGGAAAAACTGGAATCTTGATATCAAATCTTCCTGGAGCAAAAACCTCTGTGTCCATCCCATACAAATTCTCCGCGGAAACTATCATCAAGAGATTTTCGTTCACAAATTTGTGAATGCTGTGAAGAATAATATCTTTGGTTTCTTCGTTTTCAGAATTCTGATTGGTCTCTTCTGACCTTAGTCTTGCGATGGTATCAAAATCTTCCAAAAACAGCAAAACATTATCTTCCTTCAACATCGAAGTCAAATAATCGTTAAAATCTGTCTTTTTCCCGTTGATAAATGAAGTTCCGAGATAAGAATTCTTCACTTCTTTGAACTGATAATCAATAATTTCAGCAATCTTTCTTGCCCAAAAAATCTTTCCGCTTCCTTTTGGACCGTACAAAATAATTCCTGCAGGTTTCTGAATTCCCCAGTCTTCGGCTTGTTTTTCGTCCAAAAACGGGTTGAGCATTTCCGTAATGTAAAAATATAGGTCACGATATCCAATAAAATCTCGTTGTGTCAGCGAGGTCTTACTTCCAAAATAATCATAGACAAAATGATAGTTACCCCCTAACTTTTGGTCTATTCCATAACTTGAAACAGAAGATTTGTAAAATCCTGTTTCAAAGAGATTAGGAAGCTCTTTTTTAATTATTTCTTCAACTTTCTCGACCGGCTGATTGATTTCTGATGCAATTTGCTCACTTGATTTTTCTTCGACTAGATCCTGTTCGTAATTTTGAAGAAACTTCTGGTTCTCTCTAGCAAATTTTTCAAAATCGGGCTTCACCTCCATATTGGGAAATAGACACTCCGACAGTTCCAAATCAAAATCAGCAATAAACTGTTTGATACTTTCTGTAGAGACACCAAGCTGATGTGCGAGTTCTATGATTTTCATATTTTTCTAGGGTTAAAATTTAAAGATAAGGATATTTTTATTTTTCGAAAATTAGAGCTCATTAAATTTAAAATAAAAGCGAATATTTCGTTCCAAATTACCTTTCATTTGCGTAACTTAGATGTATCTCAAATTCAACTAATTAAAAGTGAAAAATATCATTACTTTACTCGCAATTTTCCTCTGTTTGACAGCTTTTGCACAGACCAAAACTTTCACCGTAGGCAATCATCATTTTAAGATTATTTCAAAAACTGAATCTCAAGAGGACGAAAAGAAAATCGAAGTTTATCGTGATAATGAAAAATTGATGAGTCACAAGACTTTTTCCTCATCTGCTGATTGCAGTTCTGAAACTTCGGAACTTGGAATGTACGAACTTAGCAGTAAAAATCAGTTGGTATTTTACACTTTTTGGTGCAGTGGAGATCGGATGTCATCTCCTATCCTTCCATTTGGTGCGATGAAACAAACTTATCAAATCCAGAAGGACGGAAAAGTAGTCCCAATCGAGTCAATCATCTACAAGGAAGATTTCGCCGACCATCAGAATGCAATTCAGTTTTTAAATAAAGGACAAAAGACTGAGCAAGAAAAAGATGAAATCAAAGCTTACGTAGATGAAATTGAACGTACTTATAATGCAAAATTTGTTCTAGGAAAAGAGAAGGAAAAACTTCTAAAAGAAACTAGGCTAAAGCTTACTAACGAAATTAATGCTGAAACCAAAGACTGGAAAGAATGGTACGGTAATAATATCAAAAAGTAAAACGGAAAATCCTTTATTATAAGGAGTAAAATTAAATGATTAAACCTCAAGTCTAGAGGCTATCTGATAACATAATTTTAAATAAATTTAACTAAACTTTATAAATTGAAAATGGGATTTGGCATAGATTTTACATAGTCATAAGTACATTCATATTAACACAAAAAATTAAAACAATGGCATCAAAAAAAACTGGAATTTTAGCTTTACTTGGACTTGGAGCATTAGCTTGGTGGAAGTACAAAAACTCTACACCAGAACAAAAACAAGCAATTAAGGATAAAATTGACACTGCTAAAGAAAACCTTAATAAATGGGGAACTGAATTGAAATCTAAGGCTAATGACTTGTCACAGAAAGCTCAGGACAAAATGGACGAGTTGAAAACAATTACAGATAAGCCTACAGAATAAAAATCTTAATACTTATCTTATAACGTATTATTCTTTTAGTTTATGGTAGAAGTCGCTCATTAGAGCGACTTTTTTTGTGCTTCTAATGCATAGACCATTGGAATCTTCTGTTCCAATTGTGGAATAATATATTTCCCTTTCTCAATCTCTTCGTTATGCATAAAACATGGATAAGGTGAGTAATCAAACTCTCTAAAAGCCCTTATCTCTAATCCATTGGATAATAAAGCGGTAAGTACGTCAGATATCGGATGATTCCATGTCACATATTGTTGAGTAATGTTGGCCTTTTTGTCAGCATAAGTTCCATCGAAGGTTTCAACAATCGACTCTTTGTTGAAGTAACTGTACTTTACAAACTGAAAATCATCATCATACATCCAAACAAAAGGATGAAACTCCGCAAAAACAAATTGTCCATTTGGTTTCAAAAAATGTGAAATCACCTTTGCCCATTTTTGCAAATCAGGAAGCCAACCAATCGTTCCGTAACTCGTAAAAACGATATCAAACTCCCCTTCTAAAACTTGTGGTAAATTATAAACATCCGAACAAACGAATTGCGTATCTGTTCCACATTGAGTTGCAAGATTTCTTGCGGCATCAATCGCTTTATCGGATAAATCAATTCCCGTCACTTGCGCTCCCATCCTCGAAAGCGAAATCGAGTCCTGTCCAAAATGACACTGCAAATGCAAAATTTTCTTTCCAGAAACATCTCCTAAAAGATCTAATTCAAAAGAATTAAGAGACGATTTTCCTTTAAGGAATCCTTCGACATCATAAAAGACGGACTTCAAATGAGGCTCTACTTTTGCATTCCAAGAATCGCGGTTGATATCTAAATAATTTTCCATAACGAATTGTTTTTCAATGTAATTTATAATTTTTGCCATAGATTCTTGACTTGTAAGTCCCCGAATCCATAAATGGGGAATTGCTTTTGAAATACTTCAAAAAAACTTGGGAAGTCAGAGGTTTGTGACTTCAATTCTTTTAACTCTTTCTCTAATTCTCCGTTAAAACGTTGGTCATTAGCTCGAGCCAATTCTTGAAAATGACGAATAACTTCCGAAGGGAAAACCTCAAATGATTGACTTAATTGATACTGTTTCCAAAGCTTTGAAATCTGTTCCATTTCAAACCGATTGATGACCGCTGAATTATCTATAAAATCATTGAAATAATCAGATTTAAAATATTCAAAATCAAAATATTCACCTTTAGGAAACACTCTAAAAAGTTCTAAATCCCGATCCTTCAAAGCATCAACAAGAAACCAAAAATTAACTTGGCAGAAAAGGTCATGACCAAACCAAAAATAGACTTTTGAACCATCTGGAATTGCCTTCAATTTTTGAAATTCAACTAAAACTTTATTGTAATAACCGGCTTCCAATATTCCGTAACCTTCCGAAATAAATCTTTCTCTATTCTTGAAGAAATTTTCTTCAGACAATGGTCCGTCAACCAGACATTCTCTCCAAACAATCCTACGCTCTCCCAACTCTTTTGGAAAATTTTGAGCTAAATAATCACCGTTGAGAATGTGATAATTTGACATTTACTTCAGAAATTCAGCGACGGAAACCGTGCTTTGTTCGCCAGAAACAATGTTTTTAACAGTCAATGTTTGGTTTTTCAGTTCTTCTTCGCCTAAGAAAATGACGTTAGAAATCCCCTTCTTCTCTGCATAAGAAAACTGCTTTTTCATTTTTGCATTTTCTGGATACAACTCACACGAAACGCCTTTCTTTCTCAGTTGAGCTATAATTTTGAGAGCTTCAGAGCTTTCGTTATCTCCGAAATTAAAGAATAAATATTCTACTTTATTGCCAGTTTCTTCAGGAAATACGCCCAATTCCTCCATCACAAGGTAAATCCTGTCCAATCCGAAGGAAATCCCAATTCCAGGAATATCTTTAACCCCAAAAACCTCTGTCAGATTATCATATCTCCCGCCTCCACCAATAGAACCCATGACAACGTTTTGAGCTTTAACCTCGAAAATGGCACCCGTATAATAGTCCAAACCTCGCGCAAGGGTAATATCAAAAACCAATTCGTCTTTAATCCCAAGATTTTTGCATTGGTCAAGAACAAACTCCAATTCTTCAACTCCTTTTTTACCAATTTCGATTCCGGAGAAATTAGATTTAAGGATCTCCAAAACTTGCTCTTGAGTATTACCATCAAACAAAAAGGATAACTTTCCGATCGCTTCTTCTGAGATATTTTTTTCTCTCAATTCTTTAACGACACCATCTTTGCCTATTTTGTCTAACTTATCCAATGCGACGGTAAAATCTATCAACTGCTCCGAAATATTTGCAAATTCTGCCAATCCAGAAAGGATTTTTCGATTGTTAATATGGATTTTAACAGGAATCCTTAAATCTTGAAAAGAAGTCAAATACAGTTGAACCAAATCCACTTCTTGCCATAGACTTTCGCTTCCTACAACATCGGCATCGCATTGATAAAACTCTCTGAATCTTCCTTTTTGAGGTCTATCTGCTCTCCAAACAGGCTGAATCTGATAACGCTTGTAAGGAAAATTAAGTTGACCATGATTCATCGCTACAAAACGTGCAAATGGAACAGTAAGGTCGTAACGAAGGGCTTTGTCGGAAACTTCAGGAATCGTTTTCTTGGAATCAAATTCTCTAATTATTTTATCATAATGAAAAAGTAATATTTTCTGTTGTAAAATCAACTCGCGAAAAGAATTTTCATCATTTCCCATTTTATAATTTTCATAGAGTAATTCTAAGTCTTTAAAAAAACTCTCTTCTGTAATTAATTCACTTATAAAGTCTGCTCCTGCACCAACTACAATTGACATCAAATTTTGACTTTTTGAATAGGCTCGAATTTGTCCGAATAGGTCATTTATTCTATCAGAAAGATTTAATGATTTAGTCCAATTTTCTTTTATTACTTTTAAATAATCTCCAGAATCCAGAATTTTGAAAATCAAACGGTCGCCTTCTTCACCGTACTTACCAGTCAAAGTGGACAAGTTTTCAAAACTTGGAGTCTCCAAAGGTTGAAATCCAAATAGTTCGAAATTCTTCTGTAAAATATTGATAATATATCTTCTTTTCACTACTTCATCAGCGGTGAAATCACGTGTTCCTTTTGCTAAACTTGGTTTCATTATTTTTATTTAATTTTTGGGGCGTTGTTAAAGCTTTGAGCTCTAATGACACTTGTTTTCCTGCAAAAATAAGGATTTTTTTGTGGGTTGCTGGTAAAGTTATTCTCAGCAAAGTAAACTCATCTTAATTGTTTTCTGATAAAAACTCCCCCAGATTCCGCAGATTTTAACTTCATTAATCATAAATTCTGCGAAATCTACGGGAAATGACAAAATATAGTCAATTGATAATCTTAAATATTTTTTTTAGATACGTTTGTCCTAATATTTTCAGATAAATTTCGGTTAAAACCAAAATATTCTTTAAAACCAAAAGCGGGCTAAAGCCCGCTCCTATTAATTATTCTTTTCCGATATCGTCAATTTCGTGTTCAAAAAACTTCTTACTGAAAAAATATATCGTGCCACCATAAATTAGCATCACTAAAGCAATAATTGTGTTGATCACCAAATCAAAACTCCCAAATACTTGATTCTTAACCATGATTGCAATCTGAAATACAGATGCCACAACTGTGTATATAATGGTTCTGTAAATAAGTTTTAGTACATTACTATTCCTTTTTACAATTGCAAAAAGTGTTGCCAGATACATGATGCAAAACATTATACTAAAGCCTACATATACAAAACTTACATTGTAATCAAGCTTAATAATAATAGTTAAGACACAAAATATAGTTAGTAACCCATATAGAACTAAAGAAAAAACATAAAGTTTTTTGTTATCAAAAACGCTTTGATTCATCTATCCCATAAATTCTAAAACAGCATCTGAAATGTACTTCAATTGCTCGTCATCTAATTCGGTATGCATTGGAAGTGAAATTACTTGGTCTAACAACTTGTCGGTATTCACAAAATCTGCATCATTTGACTCCTGATAATAAGCCTTCTGCTTTCTCAAAGCCACCGGATAATATATCATCGCTGGAATCTCTTTTTCTGCTAGGAAATCTCTCAATTCATTTCTTTTGCCATTAAGAATTCTCAATGTATATTGATGAAAAACGTGTGTCGAATTTTCTGCTCTTTTTGGAAGCAAAATCTGTGGATGGTTGGCAAATGCTTCATCATAATAATCTGCTGCCTTTCTACGAGCCTCGTTGTAAGAATCCAAATTTGGTAATTTTTTTCTCAAAACTGCAGCTTGTATGCTGTCCAATCTCGAATTAACACCAATCTCGTCATGATAATACCTTTCGTACATTCCATGATTAACAATCCCTCTCATACGGTGAGCCAAAGCATCATCATTGGTGAAAATTGCTCCACCGTCTCCATAACAACCAAGATTTTTCGATGGAAAAAACGATGTTGTCCCAATTGTTCCCATTGTTCCTGATTTTTTCACACTTCCATCAGAAAACGTAAAATCCGCTCCAATAGCTTGTGCATTGTCTTCCACTACAAAAAGGTGATGCTCTTTAGCAACCTTCAAAATCTCCTCCATATTAGCACACTGCCCAAACAAATGTACTGGAATAATCGCTTTCGTTTTATCTGTAATTGCAGCTTTTAATTTATCAATATCCATCGTAAATGTATCGTAATCTACGTCTACCAAGACTGCTTTTAACTTCAATAAATGAATAACTTCCACGGTTGCAGCAAAAGTAAAATCAGAAGTAATGACTTCGTCTCCTTCCTGAAGACCCAAAGCCATCAATGCGATTTGTAAGGCATCTGTACCATTAGCACAAGGGATAACATGCTTCACATCCAAGTAATCTTCCAACTCTTTTTGGAAAGATTTCACTTCTGGACCATTGATAAACATAGCATCTCCCACTACATTAATAATTGCGTTATCCAAATCTGATTTTAACTTATAATACTGACTTTGCAAGTCAACCATTTGTATTTTCTTCATACGACTTAAATTATTTTGTAAATTTACATTTATTTGAAAAGATAAAAAAATGAAAAGACATTTACTTTCTTTTTTTCTGATTTACACCACCTTTGTTTTTGCACAGACCGAATTAGTCTTTGTTTATTTCCGTGACAAGCCTAATAAAC